>JAGWUU010000062.1 GCA_028868335.1 Sphingomonadales bacterium
GTGCAAACGCCGCGCTTCTGCGGGTTCTGCTCCATCGCAGGGACCTTGCTCTTGGTCTTCTGCGGCACGCGGCCCTTGCGGACCAGCTGGTTGATCGTAGGCATGAAGTACTCTTCACCTTGTTCGATGGCCTTGCGGCGCAGGTGAAGTGATTGCGGCCCCTCGCGAAACGCGGCTGTCCGGGGATCATCCCGGAGTACCTGCCAGGTCGCGAACCGAAACGCTCCACCCGGACGAAAGGGCCGGGTTACTTTGACGGATTACCGGGTTGCCCCGACGCACCGCCAATGTTCAGCTCAATCCGGGATACACCCGGAAGCGCGCGCCGTTAGGCTGAAAGCCGCGTGCCGTCAAGCCATTTGCCGCTGCGTCCCCGCGTTCCGGCGAAATCCGCTTGCCGCATCAATTGCGGTTGCGATGGTGCCCGCCGTGCCCGTGCCGCTCGCCATGGCCACGCCCTGGTCCGCGCCCGGACCCATGCCCACGCCACGCTGGCGGCGCACGATCGAAATGCTCCCAGCGCTCCCCGGGGCTGGTCGCGCCCTGACGGAAGTGGCGATCGCCATCGCGCCGCCAACGATCGCGGTCATGCATCCGGTAGTAATAGTAGCCGCCATTGCCCCAATATCCGTCGAAGATCGGGCCATAGTAGCCATCGTACCAGCCATAGCTGCGCGGGTAGTAGTTCGAATAGGCAACCGGCCGGTTGTAGCCATGACCATAGTCACTGGCGCACCCCGCCAGCGGCACCGTCGCCAGGGCCAGAGCCGTCAGGATCATCGCTCGTCTCATTGTCGCATCTCCATCACGTCGCCGCATAATGGCAGACCGGCCCGCAACCTGGGCCCTTTCGGTCACGCCCGGACTCACCGGTCCGGCCAGATGGAAACAGGATGGAACCAGCGGTGTGAGCGCGGGATGAATGAATAATGAAATCCGCGCGCGGAGCTGCCCCACTTGATCCAATCCAGGCGGACACGTCTTACTACGGTGTCCGGGCATAAATTCGCTTAGATCAACATGATACGTTCAATAAGGTGACAGATTCCTTGTTTTCCTGTCACCTTCGGTCGGCGCACGATCAGGTTGTGAAAGACCAACGGCAGTTTGACAGCTTCGCCCAGTGTAGGAAACCGGCTGGTCAGCCGTCGCGCCTTTTCGACAAGCGACCGTCGCAAACTGCCCCCCGCTACAGGCCGAACGCCGGTCGTTCCGCCAGACGGGCGCGCCATTGGGCGATTGCGGAGTGGTCGGCAAAGGCGTCGACGCGCAGTACCCGCGCGAAATCGAGCGCGACGGCGGCGGTGATGTCCGCCTGAGTCAGGTGCGTTGTCGCGACCCATTCGCGGCCCGTCATGTGGCGTTCGAAACGGGCGATGAAATCAGCCAACCGCGCCTTGCCGCGCTCGGCCAGCTCGGGAATCTGGGCGTAGTTGTCCGGTCCGGGCAGCGCGCGGTTCTTCATCGCCGGGGCAGTGTTGCGCATCGCCTCGGCTATGGCCATGAAACATTCGTGCTCGATCCGGGCATTCCAGCTCGCCACTTCGGCTTTCTCGACCGGGGTGCGGCCAAGCAGCGCGGGTTCGGGTTGCGCGGCCTCTGCCCAGGCGGCGATCGCAGGGTTGTCGGGCAACACCGTTCCGTCATCGAGCACCAGCGCCGGCACCGTGCAGGCCGGGTTGATCGCGCGGTAGGCGTCGGAAAGCTGCTCCCCCGTTGCAAGATCAACCACGCGAGTCTCGTGGGCGATGCCCTTTTCCGCCAGCAGTATTCGCGCCCGGCGTGGGCTGGGCGCGCGGGGATAGTCGTAGAGCGTTGGCATCGCATCTCTCCTTTTCCCGCAGCCTAGAGTCTGCACGGCGCTTGGCCAAGCCTGTGCGCCTGCCGCTACGGAAAGCGCTTCTCAACCCAATATGACATGATATACTATCACTCGACTCGTCAAACCGCAGAGGCGACTCGGACAAGCGAATGCGCCGGCGGCAGGGGTCCAAAAGATGGAGGATGCCATGGCCTATGCCAGTTCGTTCGATACCAAGCGCCGCCTCGGCACGTTCGGCGCGGTTGCCGTCGTCGAGATCGTTATCGGTTACGCGCTCGTCACCGGTCTTGCGCAGAAACTGCTGCCGGTTCACCCGCCGCCGCATTTGCAGGCGGACAACTTCCGGCTGCCCCCGCCCAAGCCACCCGAGCCGCAACACCCCAATGATCCCAAACCGCAGACCCGGCCCGTGACGAACCATGACACCCACGTTCTCGTTCCGACGGACCCGATCAGTTTCACTCCCGTCGTCCCCACGGGCGATGTCGGCGGCCTTGGCGGCACCGGGCACGACATTGGCGAGGTTCGCATCCCCCAACCCGATCCGCCCGCCCTCCCCCGACTGGTTCATGGCGCCCTGCCACGCGGCAATCCCGGCCTGTGGGTCACGCCCAACGACTATCCTTCGGGAGAACTGCGGCTGGAGCACCATGGTATCACCCGCTTCCGCCTGAGCATCGGCGTTGACGGACGGGTCAGGGATTGCACGATAACCGGCTCTAGCGGCTATCCCGCGCTCGATGCGGCGGCCTGTGCCAAAGTGACCAGCCGCGCCCGCTTCGACCCTGCCCTCGACAGTACCGGTGCCCGGCTTGAGGGCAGCTACGCCAATTCGGTGCGCTGGCAGATCCCGGAGTGAGGCCGGCCTGATCCGGGCGCAACGAATACGCCCCGTCCGGACCCGACCGGGCGGGGCGACCGGCACGGCGCCGCATCAGGCTGGCGGCATCACCCGCGTCAGGAACTCGATCACCGCGGCGTTGAATTCGTCGTTCCTGTCACCGGCAACCATGTGACCCGCGCCGCGAATATCCGCGATCTCAAGGTGGGGCACGCGACGGCGCAGATCGGCCACGCCATCGTCGGTGACGATGTCGCTCTTCATGCCGCGCACCAGCAGGGTAGGCACGCTGTCGGTCCAGTCGGCTTCGTCGAGCAGGTGAAGGATCGCGCGCGGACCGGCGCGTTCGTCTTCCATCATGCGCCGGTCCCAGTGCCAGTGCCAGCGCCCGTCGGCACCGGGGCGCAGGTTCTTGCGCAGGCCGGACAGGTCCTTGGGCCGGGGGCGGTCCGGGTAGTATGCGCTGATCGCGTCAGCGGCCTCCTCCAGCCCACCGAAGCCATCGGGATTGGCCATCATGAAGTCGCGAATCTTGCTCACGCCCGTAATCGACACCTTGGGAACGATGTCGACCAGCACGATCGCCGCGATCTCAAGCCCAAGGGTGGCCGCGACCATCGCGGTTATGCCGCCCAGCGAGGCACCGACCAGCGCCAGCGGGCGCGAGCCCTGCTCCGCTACCCTGGCGAGGTCCGCCGCGCGGGAGGTGATCGCATAGTCGCCATCCGGCGACCAGTCGCTGTCGCCGTGGCCGCGCAGGTCATAGTTGATCGCGTAGTAACCCGCCTCGGCGAGTTGTTCCTCCGCCTTGTCCCAGGAATGGCGAGTCTGTCCGCCGCCATGGCCCAGGACAACCGTTGGCGCGCCGCGCCGCCCTGCGACATCGGCAACAATGGTCAGCCCATCCCCCACGGGAACGCGGATCGTTTCTCGGTGCATGGGCGGGAGGAATGCCCGCGCCGGGGCGGCTGGTCAACGGGAATTTAATTGATCGATTAAGAATCGATCAACTCGAAATCCTGCTTCTCGCTGCCGCAGTCGGGGCAGTACCAGTCCTCGGGAATATCCTCGAAGCGGGTGCCTGGCGCGATGCCTTCTTCGGGCAGGCCCAGGGCCTCGTCGTAGATCAGACCGCAGTTCCGGCACCGCCACTTTCGCATCATTGCACCGTGAACCGGACGGGAACGTGCTTGGGCCCACAGACGAAGTTGGAGATCGTGCGCTCGCCCTGCCCGTTCATCTCGACCGACTTCAGGCGCTTGAACAGTTCCTCCCACAGGATCCGCATTTCCATCCGCGCGAGGTGCTGGCCAAGGCATACGTGGACGCCATAGCCAAAGGCGATCTGCGGATTGCTGGAGCCACGGTCGATGCGGAAATCGAACGGGTCGTCCCACACCGCCTCGTCGCGGTTGCCCGACTGGTAGGACAGCATCAGCCAGTCCCCGGCCCTGATCTTCTGCCCGGCGATTTCAGTATCCGACACGGCGCTGCGCATGAAGTGCTTGACCGGCACTTCCCAGCGGATCGATTCCTCGACGAAGGCATTGATCAGATCGGGATTGGCCTGCATCGCTTCGAGCATCCCGGGCCGCTCGGCCATGGCCCACATCGCCCCGGCGGCGGTGTTGCTGGTGGTATCGTGCCCGGCGGTGGCGGCGATGATGTAATAGCCCATCATCTGCCGGTGGTTGAGGTATTCGCCGTCGATCTTTGCATTGGCGATCAGGCTGTTGACCTGGTCCGTGGGATTATCGCGGAACTTCTTCGTCACCGCGGCGAAGTAGTTTTCCAGCTCCATCGTGGTTTCCCACAGGCTCTTGAGCGCTTCCTCCGGCGTCAGTTCGGCGCGGGCACGGTTGAGTTCCGGGTCGGCATTGTTGAACAGTTCCTGCGTCAGCTTGAGCATGAACGCCTCGTCCTCTTGCGGGACGCCCAGCACGGTCATGATCACCCGAAGCGGATAGAGAAAGGCGACATCCTGGGCGAAGTCGCACTCGCCGTCGAAGGTCAGCATGTGATCGACGAAATCGCGGGCGATCTCGCGAATGCGGTCCTCCAGCGGCCGGATCGCGCGCGGGGTGACGTGCGGGAATACGATCCCGCGCAGGTTCTTGTGCTCCAGTCCGTCGACCGAGACCAGGCTGCGGATCAGGTTGGGTTCGCCGCCGGTGAGCATCTTCACCTTCTCGTTCCCTTCCATGTTGGTGAGGAACGTGGACTTGTCGCCATTGTGGAAGATGTCGGGCTGACGCTCGATCTCCTTGATGTCGGCATGGCGGCTGACCACCCAGAACGGTTCCACATCGTCGAGCGTGGCCACATCGAGCGGGGTTTGGGCGCGGATGGTGCGGAACGCGGCGTCCACCGGATCGCGAAGCGAATAGGCCTTGGGATCGATGATCGTCTCGGCAAGCTCCTTGGCAACCGCCATCGCACTCTCTCCTTGTTGTGTGCCCGAATCCGCGGGCTTGCCATAACACTATGAATATGTTGTTTGTCGGTCAACAACTATCTTAACCGATCGGCTAAGGCGACGGAAAGGGGAATGACGACGATGGCCCAGGCGGCGGTCCAGGCTGCGATCCAGCCCCGGCGCACCCAGGCGCAGCGCAGCGCCGAATCCGAGGCGCGCCTTCTTGACGCGGCGGCGCAGATCATCGCCAGCGAGGGCTATCTGGCCGCCACGCTCGAGCGGGTGGGTGAGCGCGCCGGATTCAGCCGCGGCCTTGCCAGCCGCAAGTATGGTTCCAAGGACGGACTGATCGAGGCGGTGATCTGGCGGGTTTCGGCTCGTGTCCACGACCAGGTCGATCTGGCCGTGGCCGGACAGGACGATCCGCTCGACAAGCTGATCGCGCTGTTTGACCGTTTCGTCCACCTGGTGCTCAACGATATTTCGGTGCGCGCCTATTTCGTGCTGTTCAGCGCGATGATCGCCAACCGGCTGGAGACGCGGCTGGTGTTCGAGCAGGTGCAGTTGCGCTTTGGACAACGGGTGGAGGAACTGATCGTCGCTGCGCAGTGTGCCGGGCGGATCAGCCCTGCCCTGCCCGTGAAGCATGTGTCGTACTACGTCGGCTGCCTGCTGGCCGGCATCTCGATCGAAACGGCGATGGGGGCCGAAGATGAAGTGGAGGTTGATCCGCTCGTCCTGCGGCGTGACCTCGGCGCGATGCTGCGGCGGGCACTGGCGGGATAGCACCCGGGACCGATCCTCAATTCGAAACAGGGTCCACGTCCTAACCGGTTGCAAATCACGAACAGCGTTTTACGTTGCCGTTCAACAAATTGGGGGGGCAACGTGCGATTCATTCGGCTTGGGTTTTCCGCCGTTGCCATGGCAATGGCCTGCTCCGCGATTGCGCAGGGCCAGACTTCCACTGCATCGTCTGCTGCGGCCACGGAAACGCCGCCTCCCCGCATAACCGCGTCTGACTTTGCCAAGTCCGGCGGCCTGAGCGGGTTGAGGCTTTCGCCAGACGGCAAGCTGATCGCCCTGTTCGCGCAGGCAAAAGGGAAACGGTCCGTTGCGATCATCGATGCCGATTCGCGTCAGGCGGTCGCAAATTTCAGCATTCCGCCAAAGAACGAGGTCGCCTGGTATCGCTGGGCCGGGCCGCGGCGGCTACTGCTTTCGTTGTCGAGCGTCGTCCCCTACTTCGACATAGATGCGCAATCGACCCGCCTCCTGGTCTATGATCTCGACACCAGGAAGTTGAACTTCATCTCCCGCCCGGAAATGGGATTGGAAGGTGATGACCTGCTCTACACAGATCCCGCCGGGCAGTTCGTTCTGCTGGCGATCCAGAAGACGATCTACGACTACCCCTCGGTCTGGCGCTTCCCGCTCGACGAAACGGCGCCAAGGGCGGCCAAGCAGATTCTGGCGCCGCAGCATGACATCTGGGAATGGTATGCGGACGATGCCGGGGTGGTGCGGATGGGCCTCGCCTTCTCCGACAAAATAACGAACGTGTGGTATCGCAAGACCGGCGAACAGACCTTCCTGTCCATCGGAAAGCTGACCAAGAACGGTGGCGACGACGAGATCTGGAATGTCCTGCGTATCGTTTCCGGTACGGATGAGGGCTATGCCGTCAAGCCCGACGACAGCGGCCGGATGGCACTGCGCAAGTTCAACTATGCCACGCGCACCGCCGGAGAAACGGTCTTTGCCGTGCCGGGTTGGGATGTGACGGATTACGATGTCGGCAAGGACAACAAGCCCGTTGCTGCATGGTACACCGACGACCGCGACCAGGTGCATTGGTTCGATCCGGCGATGGCCGCGCTGCAAGCCAAGTTCAACCGGGCGATGAAAGGGGAGGATGTCCTCATCACCTCCCGCGCGAAGGACGATTCGCGAATGATAGTGTGGTCCTCGCACGAGGACGATCCCGGCGCCTACTACCTCTATTCCGCGGCGACCCGCCAACTCAACATGCTCAGCGAAGAGCACCCCGCGATCGACCCCAAACAGCTCGCCACCCCAAGGCCGATTACCTACACTGCCCGCGACATGACCGTGATCCACGGCTACCTCACTCTCCCGCGCGGGCGTCCTGCCAAAAACCTGCCGCTGATCGTCCTGCCGCACGGCGGTCCCTATTGGGTGCGCGACAAGTTGCAGTACGACGGCGACGTGCAGTTCCTCGCCAATCGCGGCTATGCGGTGATCCAGCCCAACTATCGCGGTTCCGATGGCTATGGCGCCGACTTCGACAAGCTTGGCGAAGGACAGATCGGCCGGGCCATGCAGGATGACCTGGACGATGCGATGGACTGGGCGGTGGCCCGGGGGATCGCCGATCCCAAGCGAGTCTGCGTGGTCGGTTCCAGCTATGGCGGCTATGCGGCGCTGTGGGCGGTGATCCGCAATCCCGAACGCTATCGCTGCGCGGTCAGCTTCGCCGGTGTGGTCGACTGGAAGAAGCAGCTCAAGTATTCCAGCCGCTCGCTTGAGTCCGGCGCAAAACGAACGTGGAAAGCGCGGGTAACTGGCAGTCAGGCCGGGTTTGATCTCGATCAGGTTTCCGTGCTGGCGAACATCGGCAAGCTGACCCGCCCGGTGCTGCTGACCCATGGCGATGAGGATACCCGCGTTCCGTTCAAGCAGTTCACCGCGCTGCGCGATGCCGCTGCGAAGGCGGGCAAGCAGGTTGAAACGCTGGTATTCAATGGCGAAGGCCACGGCTTTGCCCAGTCCGAAAGCGAGCAGAAGTGGTATGAGGCGATGGACGCGTTCCTGGCGAAGAACAACCCTGCCGACTGAGCCTAGCTTGCACCTGCTGGCGATGCCCGGCACTGTGCGCCGCAACCGCCGGAGGAACACGCCATGATCCGCCCCGCCATGATACTTGCCGCGCTCGCCCTGCCGACGTTCGCCCAGGCGGGGACCGTCTATGTCCACGCCGGGCACCTCGTCGATCCCGAACAGGGCCGGGTGCTGGACGATCGATTGCTGCGGATCGAGGACGGGCGGGTCGCCGCAGTCACTCCCTGGGCGCAACCTCCGGCCGGGACCACGGTGATCGACTGGTCGGGGCTATGGGTGCTGCCCGGCCTGATCGACATGCACGTCCATCTGGCGGACGCCGGCCAAAGCGCCAACGTGCTCGAGCCGCTGCTCCATTCGCAGGGCGAGATAGCCTACATCGCGGCGCGCAATGCCCGCACCACGCTCGATGCCGGGTTCACGACCGTCCACGATGTCGGCTCGTTCCGCGGCTATGCCAACATCGACCTGCGCGATGCGGTCGACCGCGGCGACGTGCAGGGTCCGCGAATCAGCGCCGTGGGCGGTTACATCACGATCCCCGGCGGCGGCGGCGAAGTGACCGGCATGGCTCCCGACGTTACCGTACCCGCTGACATGCGCGTCGGCGTGGTGACGGACGCCGCCGACACTGCGCGCAAGGTCAATGGACTGTTCCAGCACGGCGCTGATTCGATCAAGCTGATCGCCACCGGCGCGGTACTCGCCGAGAGGACCGAACCGGGCCAGCAGGAACTTACCGAGGATGAGATGCGCGCGGCTGTCGAAGTAGCAAACGCCCGCGGTTCTTGGGTGACGGCCCACGCCCACGGCGCAGCGGGGATCAAGGCCGCCCTGCGCGCCGGAGTGCGGGGGATCGAACACGCCAGCCTGATCGACGACGAGGGCATCGCGCTGGCCAAGGCAAAAGGCGCCTTCCTCGACATGGATATCTATAACGGTGACTACATCGCAGAGATCGGCAAGCGCGACGGCTGGACACCGGCAATCCTGCGCAAGAATGACGAAACCACCGAAGCCCAGCGCCAGGGGTTCAGCAAGGCGCTCAGGGCCGGGGTCAAGCTGGCCTTTGGCACCGACGCCGGGGTCTATCCCCACGGCCTCAACGCCCGCCAGTTCAGGTACATGGTTCGCTATGGCATGACACCGATGCAGGCGATCCAGTCGGCGACCACCGTTGCGGCGCAGATGCTGGGCTGGAGCAAGGACGTCGGCGCGCTGTCACCCGGCCATTGGGGAGACATGGTGGCGGTGGCGAAAGACCCGCTGGCGGACGTGTCGGCGCTGGAAACGATCGCCCACGTCATGAAGGGTGGAGAATTGGTGCGCTGATCGAGCGGTATCCATTCTATTGCAGCGGATGCCAATGACTTAAAACGAAATCTAGCATTCGACCGTATTCTCTCCATCGCGTCCGGCCTGGGGACGATTATGCACCGCGCAGCATCACTGTTTCTGCTCTTGTTGGTTACGCTCCAACTTTTCCTGCCTCTTCTGCTGCACCCTGAATCTGCGCGCGGTTTGTTCATGTGGGGATTTTCGGCCTTCGTCATTGTCGGTCTGGCGGCATTGTCGCTTTCCATACTTCACGATGCGCGCACAAAGCGTGAAATTCAAAAGCACGGGCAGCGCACCATGGCCGATGTTGTTGATATTTACGAAGACTCTTGCGGCAGGCACAGTTGCAGCATCATGGCAAAATACCAATACACCGCCAAAGCACCGGGCGGCACCGTCCAGACTTTTGTTGGCTATGGCTACCTGGGAAACAGCCGCGACAACAATGACGAGGATCAGTCCTTCGCGCGCCAGAACCGCAAAATGCCTGTCGCTTACAACACGGGAAATCCGGCCAGTTCGATGCCCAATTTTGCGGACGGTATCTTCAATGTCGAGCCATTGGCGAGTGCGTACACGATCACCGCAATTCTCCGGGGCGTGGCTGTGGTATCCATCATGATTCTGTGGCTGATGTTACGGGCGTCAAAACCCACCCCGCAACCTCGCGGCGGCATGGCCTAAACTCGCAAGATTGGTGCGACGTGTTCGCGCGGAAAAGTCATGGTCACGCCGTCAGAAACGCCACCAGCGCCTTGACCTTTTTCTGGCGCCATTGTGGCAGGGGGGCGACCAGCCAGTAGGCGAAGCGGCACTCTTCTCGCTCGGCATTTGCATCGTCGACCAGCAGCGCGGGGACGCGCGCGCGGCCAAGGCCTGCCCGCGCGGCTGCCAGCGCCTGCCCGGCATCGCCGACGTTGAGCGGCGCGGGATCGTTGCCGCCGCCTGGCAGCGCATCACCCGGCCAGGCGATCCACGGACCATTGCCCACCGTCACCCGCGCCCCATCGCCCAGTTGCACGCCTTCAAGATCGCCCGGCCCCTCGGCCCAACGCACCGCGAGATCGAGGTTTGCCTCGGTAAAATCGACCGCCGCGTCGGGGACGAGATTGATCCGCACGTCGGGATTGTCCGCCCTGAACTTCGCCAGCCTTGGCGCCAGCCAGACGGCGAACACGTCCCGTGGGCAAGCGATGGTATAGACCAGGCTCGATTGCCCGGCCTGCATCGCCTGCACGGCATCCTCGAAGTGGAGGAAACCGATCCGCAGCGCCTCAAGCCCGGCATGAGCCTCGTCCGTCAGTTCCAGCCCCTTGGGAGTGCGGCGGAACAGGACGACACCCAGCATGTCCTCCAGCGCACGGATCTGTTGCCCGACCGCTGCCGGCGTCACCGCCAGTTCATCCGCGGCGCGGGTGAAGGAAAGATGCCGCGCGGCCGCGTCGAACACGCGCAGGGCGTTGAGTGGCAGGTGCGTGCGCTTCATGGCAGCCCCTCTATGGGGTAGGGCGGCATTCAGCAAGCGGGACCGGAACCAACCTTGGCCAGGGGCAACGGCGAACCGCGGCTATTGCCAAGTCCGGCGCTTCACCGTCTTGTTTCCGGCGGAGTGGCGCCATAGCCCCCATACGTTGAGGCCGCTAATCAACAGGAGCAACCAACAGGCAACGTTGATTGCCGCGAACCTGTGGATCAGCATTCCGTTCTTGTCCTGCTGAAGAATCAACACGCAACACAGCACGAATGGCAGCCCGATATTGCTGATGCGAATCCAGCGCACGTTGATTCCCCCGGTTTCCCCGGTTGTACCGTTGGCAACCCGCATTACGCAAGGACGTTTCATCCATGAATGTGGTTTTTACGACCTGCGCTGCGGCAGTGTCACGCGCCGGGAATCAGGTGACGCCCCTCACCCGGCTGTCGCGGGTGCGGCCAGCGGGAAGAAGGGAATCGCCGCCTCGAACAGTTCGCCGTTGCCCCGTCGGAATGTGTAGTGGCCTTCCATCGAGCCATGCGGCGTTGAAAGCGGGCAGCCCGAGACATAGTCATGGCTTTGCCCGGGCGCGAGCACTGGCTGCTCCCCGACCACGCCCTCACCCTCGACCAGGTTGACCATCCCGCGCCCGTCGGTGATCCGCCAGTGACGGGTCAGCAATTGCACGGTGTGGTCCGAATCGTTTTCGATCCGGATGTGATAGACCCAGAACCACTTGCCCGCCTCGATCCGCGACTGTTCGGGCAGGAAGTTCACCGCGACGCGCACGGTGATGCCGTCGGTGATTGCGGCGTGCTGGAAAAGCTCCTTCATGTGCCCGACGGTAGCGCGACTTGGCGCGCCGGACAACGGCTTCCCTGCAGGCAGGCGCACGACTTGGCGCAAACGATTGCCACTGCTAATCCCGCGCCATGCCGCATCCCGCCCCGCCCGTGACCGAACTTTTCCTGCTCGCGCTGATCGTGATATTCGCCGTGCCCTATGCGATCTGGCGGCTGGGGCGGACCGACTATGTCGCGCCGCTGGTGGTGGTGCAGATCGTCACCGGCATCCTGCTCGGTCCCGGCGTGATGGGGGCGCTGTTTCCGGCGGTCTATCAGGGACTCTTCACCGCGCCGGTGATCGCCGCGCTGAACGGCATCGCCTGGTGGGCGGTGATGATGTTCGTTTTCGTCGCCGGTCTGGAGCTCAACATCCACGAGGCCTGGCGCTGGCGCGGCGAGACCGGGCTGACCGCGGGCCTCGCATTGGGCGTGCCGCTGCTGCTGGGCGCGGGGGCGGCTGCGGTCCTGCTGGCCCTGTCCCCCGGCGGCTGGATCGGCGCGAAGGGGCAGACCTGGCAGTTCGTGCTCGGCACCGGCATGGCCTGCGCGGTCACCGCGCTGCCGATCCTGGTGCTGTTCCTCGAAAAGCTGGGCCTCCTGCGCGCGCCGCTGGGCCAGCGCATCCTGCGCTATGCCAGCCTGGATGATCTGATGATCTGGGCGGTACTGGCGCTGATCCTGCTCGACTGGGAGCGGATCGGGCGACAGGCGGGCTTCATCGCCCTCTACTTCCCCGCCGCCTTCACCATGCGCCGGATCATGGCCCGCCTGCCGCAGCGCGATCGCTGGCCGGTGGCGCTGGTCTGGCTGGCGAGCGTGGCCTGGGCGGCGGACTGGTCGGGGTTGCACTACATGGTCGGCGCGTTCCTGGCAGGCGCGGTGCTCGACGCCGAATGGTTCGGGCATGAGGCCATGGA
>JAGWUU010000338.1 GCA_028868335.1 Sphingomonadales bacterium
CAAGCTGGTGGTCAATCTGGCGCTGCCGTATCAGGATCTGCCGATCATGGACGCGTGCCTTGCGGCCGGCGTCGATTACCTCGACACCGCGAACTACGAGCCCAAGGACGAGGCCAAGTTCGAATACAAGTGGCAGTGGGCCTATCAGGACCGCTTCAAGGAGAAGGGGCTGATGGCGCTGCTGGGCAGCGGCTTTGATCCGGGCGTCACCAGTGTCTTCGCGATGTGGCTCAAGAAGCACAAATTGAAGACCATCCGCCAACTCGACATCCTCGATTGCAACGGCGGCGATCACGGCCAGGCCTTCGCCACCAACTTCAACCCGGAAATCAACATCCGCGAAGTGACTGCCCCGGCGCGCCACTGGGAGAACGGTCAGTTCGTCGAGACCCCGGCGATGAGCAGGAAGGTCGCCTTCGACTTCGAGGCGGTTGGCCCCAAGAACATGTACATGATGTACCACGAGGAGCTGGAAAGCCTGGCCCGCTTCCTGCCCGAGCTGGAACGCGGCCGGTTCTGGATGACCTTCGGCGATGCCTATATCACTCACCTGACGGTGCTCCAGAACGTCGGCATGACCCGGATCGATCCGGTGATGTACCAGGGCAAGGAGATCGTGCCGCTCCAGTTCCTCGCCGCGGTCCTCCCCAAACCCGAAACGCTGGGCCCAACGACCAAGGGCAAGACCAACATCGGAGACATCGCTACCGGCGAGGCGCTCGACGGATCGGGGACAAAGACCTTCTACATCTACAACATCTGCGACCACGAAGACGCCTATGCCGAAACCGGCAACCAGGCGATCAGCTACACCACCGGCGTCCCGGCGATGATCGGCGCGGCAATGATGCTGACCGGCGCGTGGCGGGGTGAGGGCGTGTTCAACATGGAACAGATGGACCCCGATCCGTTCATGGACATGCTGAACACCCAAGGCCTGCCGTGGCAGGTCAAGGAATTGCCGGGGGCGGTGGAGTTTTGATGAACTGGAGCGCGATCGCGCCAATCGGCATGCTGTTCGGGTCCAACCTTGTGATGAACTTCGCCTGGTATGGCCACCTCAAGGCGCCATCGCGTGCGCTGTGGCTCGCGGTTCTGCTAAGTTGGGGCGTCGCATTCTTTGAATATTGCCTTGCTGTTCCGGCAAACCGGATCGGCAGCCAGACCTACAGCCTGGCCCAGCTCAAGACGATTCAGGAAGTGCTCTCGCTCACCACCTTCGTCCTGCTTGCGTGGTTTCTGTTCGGCCAGCGTCCGACGGCCAACATGGCGGTCGGCTTTGCACTGATCGCCACTGGCGCATTCTTCATTTTCAAGGCACCGCTAAGCTGATGGAAACCAGAGCCGGCGATCCCGGGGCTTTTGCCCACTTCGATCTGTCCCGCGTCGACAGTCCCAGCTTCGTGGTCGATGCCGCACGGCTGCGGCAGAACCTGTCGATCCTCGCCGACGTGCGCGACCGGGCGGGGATCAAACTGCTCTCCGCGCTCAAGGCGTTCTCGATGTGGTCGGTGGCGCCGATCATCGGCGAATACCTCGACGGGGTCTGCACCTCGGGCCTGTGGGAAGCGCGGCTCGCCAGTGAGTTCTATGACGGCGAGATCGCCACCTATTGCGCGGCCTACAAGCCTGAGGACCTCGACGAGATCCTGCGCCTGTCGGACCACGTGATCTTCAACTCCCCGCAGCAGATCGTGCGCTGTTCGGCGATCATCGCGGGTGCGCGGGCACGGGGTGAGAGCTTTGATATAGGCCTCAGGATCAATCCCTTGCATGCCGAAGGTGAAGTACCGCGATACGATCCGTGCGCGCCGCATTCGCGGCTGGGCTTCCCGATCGACCAGCTTACCGAAGAGCATATGGAACTGGTCGACGGCGTGCATATGCACACCCTGTGCGAACAGGATTTCGAACCGCTGCGCCGCACCTGGGATGTCGCGTTCGACTATCTTGAGCCCTATTTCGGCCAGATCAAGTGGATCAACCTGGGGGGCGGGCATCACATCACCCGCGCCGACTACCAGCGCGACGAGCTGGTCGAATTCCTGCGCGACATGCAAGATGATACCGGGGCAGAGATCTATCTCGAACCGGGCGAGGCCGTGGCGCTCGACGCTGGGATCCTGGTCGGCACGGTGCTCGACATTGGCGAGAACGGGATGCCGGTGGCGATCACCGACATTTCCGCAACCTGCCACATGCCCGATGTGATCGAGGCGCCCTACCGCCCGGCGATGCTCGGCGAATTGCCGCCTGTCGATACCGAGATCGATGAGAGCGCGGGCGGCGCGGTGCGGCTGGGCGGACCATCGTGTCTGGCTGGCGATGTGATCGGCGATTACCGTTTCGCACAGGGACCGCGTGTGGGTCAGCGCTTTGCCTTCCTCGACCAGGCGCATTACTCGATGGTCAAGACCACCACGTTCAACGGTGTGCCGCTGCCCTCGATCTGG
>JAGWUU010000339.1 GCA_028868335.1 Sphingomonadales bacterium
GCCATGATGTCGTAGAAATGGAAGTCACTGGCGATCGCGCGGTTTCGCGCGCCAAGGTCGCCGCCGGTCCAGCGGCCACGCTGTACGTCGGTGGCGGTCGCCATCGGCCTGATCCAGGTTGCCTGGCTGCGCATGAACATCGAGTGGTTGAGGAAGAACTTGTCCTTTGCTCCGCAGTTGGTGAGCATTGCCACGGTCAGATCGATCGGATCGCGCAGCATGTGGCGAACCTCGACCGAAACCTTGCCGGGCCGAACATAAAGCAGCCGCATTGTCGCATCGGATTCGCGTTCAAGCGCGGCGCAGTGGCTGCAGGTGTAGCTGACGTATTCGACCAGCTTCAGCTTGGCCTTGGGGTTGCCCAGCATGTGCCCACCGCCGGGCGTGACTGCGACCGTGGTGTTCCAGTTCGCGGCTGGCCCCGCCGCCAGCGACAGCGCGGAAATCGGCAAAAGGGCAAGCAGGCGGTACAGGGTCTTCACGTTGAGGGATCCTCTTCCTTGGCGCTGAGGTTGCGGGCAAGTGATTCAAGTACGGCACGCAGTTCCGGGTCACCGATGTCGCGCAGGCTTTCGCCCAGTTCGATCGGGATCGGCCGCAGCGATGGCGGCGCGGTTGGCGCTTCCTTGGGTTGTGGTGGCTTAACCGCACCTTGCCGCAGCTTGACCTTGGCGACCGCCTTGTAACCGAAAAAGCGGTTCACCCGTTCGATGATTTCGGGGATGACGTGGCTGATCAGCGGCGCGTGCGCCGGGACGACCACCAGTTGAAGAATGCCGTCGGTCTTTTCTCCGGGGGGAAAGCGGATCGATTCCGGCGCGCAAACGCGGGCATGACGCGCCCCGACGATTTCAGGCCAGCGGGTCACTACGCTTGACTGGATGAAGCCGAACTTGCGGAAGGCCGTGCGGCCGATCTCGGGCATCAGCTCGGCGATCGGTCGCACGCCGCTGCCGCGTTGGCGTTCATAGCGGCGTGGCCGCACCGGCATTTTTTCGCGATCCCGTTCCATTACGCAGGCGGCAATGCCATAGCGCGGCGATGGACGCCAGCGCCGCGACGATCAGCCAGGCCTTGCTGGATTGGTACGACAGGTGCGCGCGGGTGCTGCCGTGGCGCAGTCCACCGGGCTCGCCGCCGCCCGATCCCTATCGGGTGTGGCTGTCCGAAGTGATGCTCCAGCAGACCACCACGGCAGCCGTTGCTCCCTACTTCGCGAGGTTTCTCGACCGATGGCCAACGGTTGAAGCACTTGCCGCGGCGGATGATGCCGATGTCATGGCAGCCTGGGCCGGGCTGGGCTACTACGCAAGGGCACGCAACCTGCTTGCCTGCGCCAGGGCGGTGGTGGCACGAGGCGGAGAGTTTCCGCAAACCCAAGCCGAGCTGGGCGAACTGCCGGGACTGGGGGCCTATACGGCGGCGGCGATCGCGGCGATCGCTTTTGGCCAGCGGGCAGTGGTGGTCGATGCCAATGTCGAACGGGTAGTCGCCCGCCTCTTTGCGATCAGTGATCCGCTGCCCGCCGCGCGCAAGGCGATCCACGCGCGGGCCGGGGCGCTGACGCCTGCCGTTCGGCCCGGTGATTTCGCCCAGGCGATGATGGATCTTGGCGCGACAATCTGCATCCCCCGAGCGCCGCGTTGCTCTCTCTGCCCATTGGCCGATTCCTGCGCCGGACGGGGAGCGGAACCCGAGCGCTTCCCCGTCAAGGCCGCACGGAAGCCGCGCCCGACGCGAACCGGGCGGGCCTTCTGGATCGCGCTCGATGGTGCGGTGGTGCTGGTGAAACGGCCGGCTAAGGGGATGCTTGGCGGAATGCGCGCGCTCCCCGATGACGGCTGGACGGCGCGTGGCGACGGGCAAGGCACGCCCCCGCTGGGCGGGTCGTGGCGATCAGGTGGGGTGGTGCGCCACACGTTCAGCCATTTCGATCTTGAATTGCAATTGATGCTGTATTCAGGCGGCGATTGCTTTACCGTCCCGACCGACGGCGAGTGGTGGCCGATCGACCGGCTCGACGATGCCGGCTTGCCATCGGTTTTCGCCAAGGCGGCACGGCTTGCCCTGGCCTGACAGAAGATGTGCGGGGAGAACGCGGGTGTTTGAAGACGACAACCTTTGCCTCTCGCGCCGTGCGATCCTGCGCGGCGCGGCCGTTGCCGGAGCTGGCGCGGGACTTGCGGCGATGCCCTTCGCGCCCGGACTTGCCAGGGCTGCGGCGGCGGCCAAGGTGGAGACGCAATGGCCGGCGGTGTCGGCGCTGGTTCGCAAATACGTCGATGCGCGCAAGGTTTCGGGCATGATCGCCGCGCTGGGCTGGCGCGATGGTGCGCCCGACTACATCGCGCGCGGCCGCGAAGGTTTTGACGATAACGATCCCGATGGCGCCAACAGCCTGTTTCGTGCCTATTCGATGACCAAGCCGGTTACCGGCATGGCGGCGA
>JAGWUU010000340.1 GCA_028868335.1 Sphingomonadales bacterium
GCTGGGAATGCCGGTGTTGCCGCCAGTGTAGAAGGTGGCATAGCCCAGCCGCCCGCCCAGGATTACACCCAGGGTGCAGTAGAAGAACAGATCGTCGGCATGGCGCTGGGCCAGCGGTGCGCCGGGCGCCTTGATCATTTTCGAAACCTGCCAGTAGGCCAGCAGGATCCCCGCGAGATAGGCCAGGCTGTACCAGCGCAACTGGAACTGGCCGATCGGCGTATCGAAGGCAAACAGATACTTGGAAAGGTGCAGGTTTTCGAAATATATCGGTGCGTTAGCCGATGCTGCGGCTAGCCATAGTGACAGCAAGTGCTTAACCCCTTAAACAAATCTTTGCCGCGAATGCGAACTGGTCGGTTACCCCGACCCTCCATGTTCCTTGTGGCACAGGAAATGCCGGGAAACAAACCGCTTGGGGCGTGAGAAGGGCGCGCAACTTTCGGGACGCAAAAAGGATGCCGCATGGCGAGCGAACTGGATAATGCCCTTAACTCTGTTATCGATCGCCTGACCGCGCCGGGAGCGCCGCTGGAGACGGTCGCCTTCGAACGCTTTGGCCGAACACTGCCGGTGCTCAAGAACGCGCCGCCGACGCTCGTGCACTATTTCGCCCATTTCTGCGCAGAGCAGGGTGACAAGCCGTTCCTGGTCGAAGGCGACGTGCGGATGAGCTTCGCGCAGGTGTACGCCGCGGCGCGTGTCGTCGCTGGCGGGCTGGTTGCCGGGCATGGCGTCAGGACGGGCGACCGCATCGGCATCGCCGCGCGCAATTCCATCAACTGGATCATCGCCTACATGGGCGTGCTGATGGCTGGCGGCTGCGCCACCTTGCTGAACGGCTGGTGGAGCGGCGAGGAACTGTCTGGCGGCATTGACCTGGCCGAATGCACGATCACCCTGGCCGACGCGCAGCGCGCGGCGCGGCTTGAAGGGCAGCGCTATCCCGGCAAGCTGGTGGTGTTTGGCCACGATGCCGACTGGCGCGAGGGCCTTGCACCGCTGCTCGCGCACGGGGGCGATGAATCCACGCCCCTGCCCGAACTGACCGGGGATGACCTGGCGACCATCCTCTACACTTCGGGATCGACCGGGCAGTCCAAGGGCGCATGGTCGGATCACCGCGCCGTCGTGCAGGGGACGATGAACTACGCCGCGCAGACGCTGATGGTGTTCACCTATCTTGGCGAAAAGGGCGAGGCGCCCGATCCGTCGACCCAGCCGGCCACGCTGGTCAACGTGCCGCTGTTCCACGTCACCGGCGAAGTCCCGCTGTTCCTGCAGAGCTTCGCGATTGGCCGCAAGCTGGTGCTGATGCCCAAGTGGAACGCCGAAGAGGCGATGCGCCTGATCGAGAAGGAACGGATCACCTATTTCGTCGGCGTTCCGCTGATGAGCTTCGAGATCGCCACCCATCCCGATCGCGACAAGTACGACCTTTCATCCTGCGTTTCCTTCGCGGCTGGCGGCGCGCCGCGCCCGATCGATCACGTCACCCGCATCCGCGAGGCGCTGCCCCACGCCTTCCCGCTGCTGGGCTATGGCCTGACCGAGACGAACGGGGTGGGCTGCGGCAACTTCAACGAGAACTACCTCGCCAAGCCCGGATCGACCGGCACCGCTTCGCGCCCGCTGGTGGAGATCGGGATTCTCGACGATGCCGGGGCGACGCTTCCGGCAGGGAAGGTCGGCGAGGTATCCTTCCGCTCGATCTGCAACTTCCTGGGCTATTGGAACAACACCGAGGCGACCAAGGATGCGATCATGCCCGACGGATTCTTCCGCACGGGGGACCTGGGCTACCTCGACGAGGACGGCTACCTGTTCATCGTCGACCGCAAGAAGGACATCATCATCCGCGGCGGCGAGAACATCAGTTGCATCGAGGTGGAGGAGGCGATCTACGCCCATCCCAAGATCGCCGAGGCCAGTGTCTTTGGCATGCCAGATGAGCGCTTTGGCGAGCTGCCCACCGGCGTCTATCTGGCCAAGGAGGGCGAAAGCCTGAGCGAGGACGACCTGCGCACCTTCCTTCAGGAGCACATCGCTCCCTTCAAGGTGCCCGTGCGGCTGTGGCAGGAACATGCGACTTTGCCTCGCCTCGGCACCGAAAAGGTTGACAAGCGGACGCTGAGGGCCCGTTACCTGACGGTGTGGGAAAGCGAATTGAAGAACCCGGCCTGAAGGGCCAGCGGATAGCCGGACAGCGGGCGATCGTCGACCGGCGTGCCCTGTCCGGTTTGATTGCCGACGCCGTTGCCGAGGATGGTGCGGCGCAGGCGCGTCCGCGGGTGGTCGAATTGCTGCGCAAGGCGCTGGCCGACGGGCGCGAGGAGATAGCCCGGCGTCTTGCCGCAAAACCTTCGGCCGGACATGACTGCGCCGAGGCGCAGGCCTTCCTGATCGACCAGCTCGTCCGGCTGATCCACGATCA
>JAGWUU010000063.1 GCA_028868335.1 Sphingomonadales bacterium
ACCAGGATCTTCATCCGCTGCTTGTGGATGTTGTCGCGCCGGGCGTTGACGTTCCACACCCGCAGCACGGCCTGGAGATAGCTGAAGATCTGTCCGGTCGGCAGGAAGTCGCGGATCTTGTGGGCGATGAACGGGGTGCGGCCCATGCCGCCGCCGGCATAGACCTCGAACCCGATCTCGCCCGCGTCGTTCCTGACGATGCGCAGCGCGAAGTCGTGCCAGCGCAGCGCGGCGCGATCGACCTTGGAGGCGATCACCGCGATCTTGAACTTGCGCGGCAGATAGCTGAATTCAGGCATGAAATTGGTGATCTGGCGGATCACCTCGGCCCAGGGGCGGGGGTCCATGATCTCGTCCGCAGCGGCCCCGGCGTACTGATCGGCCGAGACGTTGCGCACGCTTTCGCCGCTGGTCTGGATCGCATGCATCTCGACCGTGGCAAGCTCGGCCAGAAGGTCGGGCGCCTCTTCCAACTTGATCCAGTTGTACTGGATGTTCTGCCGGGTGGTGAAATGGCCATAGCCGCGATCGTAGCGGCGGGCGATGTCGGCCAGCTTGCGCATCTGCACGGCGTTGAACGTCCCATAGGGGATCGCAACGCGCAGCATGTAGGCGTGCAATTGCAGGTAGAGTCCGTTCTTGAGTCGCAGCGGCTTGAACTGGTCATCTGTCATGTGCCCAGCGATGCGGCGGCGGGTCTGGTCGCGGAATTCCTCGACGCGGGCATCGACCATGGACTGGTCATATTGGTCGTACTTGTACATCAGATCACCCAATTTCCCGCCGCAGGATCGGCAGGCTTCAGTGTCAGGTCAGGGCGCACGGTCGGGCCGAGTGCGCGGATGCGGTCCTTGATGTGCGCCGGGCGCACACTGTCAGCTTCCTTGGTGGCGTCGATCGCGTAGCCCCCGTTCACCCGTTGCGTCGCGATCTCGCGTGCGAGGATTGTGTCCGCATGGTCGCCCACATCCACCGCGTCTTCAACGTGGAGCGACCATTGCACGCCGTCCCACCAGGTGACGGCGCCGGTCTTGAGGTCATTTCCGGTTAGTATCTTCACTGCATGACCTCCAGCGCCAGGGTGCGCAGTTCGGTTTCGGGTTCGGCGCAGACTTCGCCGATGATGATTACCGCGGGGCTCTTGACCTTGCGGGCGTTGACCAGGGCGGGCAAACCGGCAAGCGATGCGCGCAGGACGCGCATCGCCGGGCGGGTAGCGTTCTCGATCACGGCGATCGGCATCTGCGGGGAAAGGCCGTCCGCGATGAGCTTTTCGGTGATTGCCTCAGCCGTGGCGACGCCCATGTAGATCACGAGAGTCCGCCCTTGCCCGGCAAGCCCGGCCCAGTTCTGATCGGTTAGCCCCTTGCATTGACCCGCAACGAAGCTGACCACAGAGGCGGCGCGGCGGTGGGTGAGGGGAAGCAGCGCGGCCGCGGCGGCACCGATCGCCGCGCTGATGCCGGGAACAACCTCTACCGGGACGCCAGCGGCGCGGCAGACTTCAGCCTCTTCGCCCCCGCGTCCGAAAATGAACGGATCGCCGCCCTTGAGGCGGACCACGTCGCGCCCGGCCAATGCCTCACGCACGAGAAGCGCATTGATTTCCTCTTGCGCCATGGTGTGGCGCGAACGGCGTTTGGCGACCGAAACCAGCCGCGCCGAAGCCGAGGCCATGGCGAGGATCGCGGGGTCGACCAGCCCGTCGTGAACGATCAGGCTGGCGCGCATGATCAGGCGCGCGGCGCGCAAGGTCAGCAGGTCAGGATCGCCGGGACCGGCGCCGACCAGCCAGACCTTGCCGGGGGCTGTAGGGGCAGTGCTGCTCATGCTGAGGGACTTGGCGATTCATCGTCGCAAAGGCCAGCCACATTGCCTTTGCAGGGGATTAGGTCAGCTTTCCTTGCCCGAGCGCGGCGGGGGTGCAGGCCATTCCTTCACGTGAATGTCACGCTGCGGGTAGGGGAGTTGCACCCCGTTTTCACGGAACAGCTTGAGTACCCGCTTGAGCAGGCCGGAGCGGATATTGCCGATCCCCTCCTCCGGATCGTCGACCCACAGCCGTACCTCGCATTGCAAGGCGCTCTCACCGAAATTGAGCAGCAGTACCGCGGGGGGCGGGTCGGCCAGCACGCGCGGCGTATCGAGCGCTGCCTGGATCATCAGCCTTTCTGCCAGTTCCATGTCACTATCATAGCCGATTCCGACTGGCACCCGGATGCGAACATCGCGCGAGGAATAGGACCAGTTCTCAACCTGATTGATCATCAGGTTTTCGTTCGGGATCAGGAATTCCTTTTTGTCGCGGGTGACGACCGATACCGCCCTGATGCCGATCCGGCTGACCTGCCCGACAATGCTGTTTTTCCCATCGCTCACGGCGATGACGTCGCCCGGCTTGATCGAGCGGTCCATCAGCAGGATGATCCCGGCGATCAGGTTGCCGAAGGTTTTTTGCAGGCCGAACCCGACGGCAAGGCCGAAAGCGCCGGAAAACACCGTCATTGCCGTCAGGTTGATGCCGAGCAGGTCGAGCCCGGTGAAGATCGCAATGGCCCAGATCGCCAGGTTTGAAAGCTTTTCCGTCAGCGAGCGCTGGGCCGGACCAAGTGCCGTCCATCGCTCCAGCATCTTCGCCATGGCACGCGAGGCGAGGCGCGCGATGAAGATCAGGCTGACGACGATGATCAGCACGACCAGTATGGTCCATACTGAAACTCGCGTATTGCCGACGTCGAAGCCCCACGAATCGAGCAGCCTGACTATGTCGGCGATCGTGCGGTGGCGTGCGATCAGCTTGGTAGGTACGTCCGGCCTGATCGCGGGCAGCGTCACGCGGCGTTCCAGGCGGCGAGGCCCGCCACCAGGTCTGCCATGAGATCGTCGGGATCTTCCAGGCCGATCGACAGGCGCACGCCGAAGCGGTCGGCCGGGTCCATCCCGGGTAGCGGCCACGCGCTGGCGGTGCGCAGTCCGGCCGGATCGACCGGGGTGACGAGGCTCTCGAAGCCACCCCAGGAATAGCCGATCCCGAACAGCCCGAGCGCATCGATGAAGGCATCGCGCGCGCCGGCATCCTTGCCCTTGAAGACGAAAGAGAAAAGTCCGCAGCCGCCGGTGAAATCGCGCGTCCACACATCATGGCCTGGCGATCCGGGCAGCATCGGGCTGAGCACGCGCGCCACTTCGGGGCGAGTGGCGAGCCACTCCGCCAGTGCCAGGGCACTTGCCGTCTCGTGCTTCAGTCGCACCCCCATGGTCCGCAGCCCGCGCAGCGCGAGCGATGCGTCGTCGGGCGAAACAACTTGCCCCAGCGCTTGCGCGGTGCGGCGCAGCTTGCCGTAGTAGTCGGCACCGGCGCTGGCGCTACCGAGCATCAGGTCGGAATGGCCGCCGACATGCTTGGTCAGGCTCATCACCGTGATGTCCGCGCCGCGCTGCAGTGCCGGAAAACCAAGCGGCCCAGCCCAAGTGTTGTCCAGAACCACTGTCGCTCCCCGCGTCCGCGCGGTGGCCGCGAGGGCGGGGACGTCCTGCACCTCAAGGGTCAGGCTGCCGGGGCTTTCCAAGAGGACCGCCCTGGTCCGATCACATGTTGCAGCCTCGAACGCGGCAGCGTCGGTCGGATCGAACCAGCGCGTCTCGATCCCGAAATCCTTGAGCAGCCCGCGCCCCATGATCCGGCTTGGCTCATAGGCATTGTCGGTCATCAGCAGGACATCGCCGGGGCGGAGTACTGCCAGCAGCGCACCCGCTATCGCCGCGACGCCTGACGGGTAGAGCATGGTTCCTGTCGCGCCCGGCTCAAGCGCAGTCAGCGCGTCAGCCAGGGCCCATTGGGTCGGCGCGCCCCGCCGTCCATAGTAGAAATGGCCGTCCTCGTTTGGCTTGCCTTGCTTCAGCGCCTTGCTGTCCGGGTAAAGGTGGGTCGAGGCGCGCCATACCGGCGGATTGACCACCGAGCCGGGCTCAGGCGGAGTGCCGGTCCATTCGGGCTTGCGCCCGGCGGTTACGAGCCGGGTGCCGGGCGAAAGCTTGTCTGATGAGTTGTCAGCCACAGCGCAAATCAATCCCCCGCCCGTAAGCGGACGGGGGAAAAGAAGGCCAGTTCAACCGGTATCACGCCGCTGCGCCGGTTTCCTTGGGGGTGACGGGATCGGCACCCCATTCGGTCCAACTGCCATCGTATAGCGCAGTGTCGCTCTTGCCCAGCAGGTGCATCGCGAACAGCACCACCGCGGCCGTGACGCCGCTGTTGCAGGTGGTGATCACCGGCTTGTCCAGGTCAACCCCAGCATCAGCGAACACCTGCTTGAGATCCGCCGCGCTCTTGAAGGTGCCGTCGGCATTGTACAGGGCCGAGAACGGCACGTTGCGCGATCCGGGGATATGGCCCGATGCCATGTTGGGGCGAGGATCGGCTTCCTCGCCAGTGAAGCGCGCCGCGGCGCGTGCATCGACCACCTGCTCACCCTTGCTGTGCAGGTTGGCGAGCATGTCGGCCTTCGACCGCACGTTCTTGTCGTCCTGCCAGGCGGTGAAGTGACGGTGACGCAAGGTTTCCTTGCCCTGGACGATTGGACGACCTTCGGCTTTCCACTTGGCGATCCCGCCATCGAGAATCGCAACATCGTGCGCGCCGAACATCTTGAGCATGAACCAGGCGCGCGCCGCGGTTTTCACGGCGCTGTCGTCGTAAAGCACGATACGGCTGCCATCGCCCAAGCCCAGCGATTGCATGCGGCTGGCGAACTTCTCGGCCGGAGGCAAGGTGTTCTCCACCGGCGAGCTTGTGTCGACAAGATCCGCCAGATCCATGAACACCGCGCCGGGGATATGGCCGGCTTCGTACTCCGCCTGCGCATCGCGGCCGGTGCCGGGCAGGTGGCGGGTGCAATCGACGATCCGAAGGTCGCTTGCCCCCATTTCGTTGGCCAGCCATTCGGTTGAAACAAGACTATCCATTACTCGCGTCCTCCTCGCGTCCCGCTTGCGCGGGCAATCCTCCGGCAACGCCCCTCTCGCTGCAACTGCGAACAAGGTTAGCGGTGCATTTGCGCGGCGTCGAGGGGGGAATCGGTCTGCGTTTGGTCTAATTTACCGCGCGCTGGCCAAGGCGCGAATAGGTGCGCGGGCCAAGATCGAGCCGGAATGGACGCAGCGCGGCGCCGGGATTCTCGGGCAATTCGCCGACCACGAAGGTCTGTACGCTCACCATCGGACCACCTTCCGGCGTACTCGCTTCCACCCGAAGGCGGGCGAGCGGCACGAAGTAGGTGGCGGTGCCTGCGCGAATCGGTGTGACCTCGCCCAGCGGCAGGCGAAAGTCTCCGGTGAACTCCGCGCTTTCGCCGGGGGCAAGTGCGACCAGGGCGTGACGAAGCTCAAGCCTGTTGCCGTCGCTGGCGATCTGCCGATCGGGCGGGAGCGAGGCATGGGCCGAAACCATGTCACCCTCGATCGCCAGTGCCGATAGCGGATGCTCGCTGCGATTCGTGACCACCAGCCGGTAATTGAGGGTGGTCGCCATCAGCGAGGCGATCATCCGTGTTGCTTCAAGCGCAATTTCGAGCTTGGCCGCATGGTTCGCCACCGCAACGGCGGGCACCACTGGTTGAACAGGTGCGGGCGAGGGCGCTTGCTTGTCGGGACCAGGGGGTGGGAGTGGGGCGGCACGCGGCACGGTCGTTGATGGAGGCAACGGCGCTGCATCGGAAATCATCGCGGGTTCGAATGCGCCGTCTTCCGACGGCTCCTTTCGCCTTCGCAGCGCATAGCCAGCCGCTCCGCCAAGCAGCAGCAGGCCCAGTCCGCCGCCGAGCCACGGCAACCAGTCCGGCAGGTCGGACGTTGCCGCGGCCGGAACCGAGCTTGCACCGGCAACCGGGGGTAGTGTCGAATCCGACGCAGAGGGAATTGGCAGCGGGGCCACGACAGCCGGACTCTGGCCCAGCGGTGGCGCAGTTGTTGCAGGAACGGGAGTGGATGAGGCGGGCGCGGTAGCGGGCCGTGCTTGCTTCACGACGGTTCTGGGTTGTGCCGGCGCGTGTGAAGGTGCGGCGCTGGGCACGATCACCGGGGCGGGGGCAATACTGGGAGCAACCGTCGGCGTTGCGCTCGGCTGCGGGGTCGTGCGCAGCGCTGGCGCATCGGGATCGACCGGGCCTTGCGCCTTCGGATTGGGCGCGGTGGTCGCGCCGGGAAGGCGATAGTCGTTGACCGTTTGCGCGAAAAGCGCCGCGGGCGCCAGGGCGAATGCCAGCGTTCCAGCCGCCGCCGTTATTCGCCCCGTCCGCACCGAATTTCCTTTCACCCGCATCCCGTCAGCCCGCGCTAACCTTTCGTCCTCTGAATAGGAAGTGAATTGGCCGGTTCCAACCGGCGACTTGTATCGGGCACGCGATGGGCGCATGGCGCGTGGCATGGCGGACACACCTCAACCTCTGCATCTCGGCCAGGCAAGCGCTCTTCCCACCTCGCCGGAGCTGGCGGTACTCGATTACGTGCCGAACCCGCGCGCCGGATCACTTTATCTTGTGCGTTTTGCCGCACCCGAGTTTACTTCGCTGTGCCCGGTTACCGGCCAGCCCGATTTCGCCCATCTGGTGATCGACTATGCTCCCGGCGAAACGATCGTCGAATCAAAGAGCCTCAAGCTGTTCCTCGGGTCCTTCCGTAACCACGCAGGCTTTCATGAGGACGTGACAGTCGGAATCGCCCAACGCCTGTTCGCCGAGATGAGCCCGCTCTGGCTGCGGATTGGCGGCTACTGGTATCCGCGCGGCGGCATTCCCATCGATGTGTTCTGGCAGAGTGGTGCTGCGCCGGAAGGGCTGTGGGTGCCGGATCAGGGCGTGCAGGGCTATCGCGGGCGGGGATAGATTTTCAGGGTTCCGATTTTGAAACCGATCTCCGCTCGCCACGAACCGAGATCGAATCAGGACCCGCCTTCGCCTTGCTTCAACGCCGCGACCAGTGAATCGACATCATCCTCGTCGTGGTAGAGCGCAAAGCCGATCCGCAGGACGTCGCCGCGCAGATCGGTGATGATGCCACGCCTCTCCAGCGCGGCATGGATGGCAGGAGCATTCTCGCCTTTGAATGCCAGGAATCGCGCCGCGTCTCCGCTGATGCGGCGCAGACCGGGCAACGGATCGGCGGCGAGGAGTTGCGCCTTCAGCCCATCGCAATGGGCGGAAATCCCAGCGGTTGTAAGTCCTTCGGCCAGCAGCATGCGCTGCACCGCATTGAAGCGATAGAGCCCGGACGGATCGAACGTGCTTCCAAGGAAGCGTCGCCCGTCCGGGGCATAACCAACCCCTCCCTGCGGCGCGGAGAGATCGTCAAACGCCGCGAACCAGCCGGTGTTGACGGGGCGGGGGCCGAAGCCGGGCGGAGCATGAAGGAAACACGCGCCTTCGCCTGCCATCGCGTATTTGTAACCACCGGCAAGGTAAAACAGGCGGTCGGCCACTGACGAAAGGTCGGTCGGAGTGGCCATGAAGCCGTGATAGCCATCGATCACCACCCATGGACCGTCGCGTCGGGAGAGTGCAGCCAGGTCCGCCAGTCCATCCAGCATTCGGCCCGAATTGAACTGGATATGGCTCGCGAAGATCAGGTCGAACTCTCCATTGCGCGCCGTGGTGACAATGCGATCCAGCGGTGCCGTCACCAGATCGATCGTTCCGGCTTCGGCCCATCGCAGCGACTGGCGGCGGAACGAATGGAACTCACCATCGCTGGCGAGTACGCGTGGGCGCGTCATCGGCAGGGCGGAGACGATCCGCACGAGCAGTTCATGTGTGTTGGGGGCGAAGGCCAGACCGGCGGGATCGGGCAGGGCAAGCTCGCGCGCGATGTGGCGCTGCGCCTCGGGGATCACCTCTGCGAAGATCCGGTCCCACTTGAGGTCGGCAAGCCGTGCCGCATCGTCCCATGCCTCAAGGTGTCCGTCGTGGTTCACGTCGGGCCACAAGTGATGGCTATGCGCCGCAAAATGCAGTCGACCCGGCGCGGCGGCGAGGGCGCGGGAAAATAGGCGCTTGAAGCTCATTCGCACTTCCCTCCTGCTTGGGTGAGAGGCGGCAGCAGGGCCCACCTGTTCGTCACAAGCTGGTCCGTAGCGACCACAGTTCAGGAAATGCGCGCTTGGACAGCGTCGAATGGAGATAGGCCGCGCCCGCCGTTCCTCCAGTACCGCGCTTGCCGCCTATTATCCGTTCGACGGTCAGTACGTGCTTGTGCCGCCAGGTCGCCATGGCATCGTCAAGATCGATCAGCTTTTCGGCAAGCTGGTAGAGATCCCAATGCCGCTCCGGATCGCGATAAACGGCAAGGAACGCCTCCTCCACGGCCGCATGCGGAGCATAGGGCTGGGTCACGTCGCGCTCCAGCACTTCGGCCGGGATCGGCAGTCCGGCGCGGGCGGCAGCGGCGATTGCCTCGTCCCACAGGCTGGGCGCTGCAAGGGCCGCTTCCATTGCCGCGCGGGCTTCGGGACGATCATCCTGATATGCGAGAAAGCGCGGATCCTTCAGTCCAAGCAGGTATTCGACCGTGCGGAACTGGTCCGACTGAAACCCGCTGGACGGCCCCAGTACGTCGCGAAAGCGGCTATAGTCGCTCGGCGTCATGGTCGCGAGGACATCCCATGACAGGGTCATTACCGCCTGGATCCGGCTGACCCGGGCCATCGCCTTGTAGGCCGGGACCAGCCGGTCGGCACGGACCTGTTCCAGCGCAAGGTGCAGTTCGCGGATCATCTGCTTGAGCCACAGCTCCTTGGTCTGGTGGATGACGATGAACAGCATCTCGTCATCGCAGTCTGACCGCGGGTGCTGGCAGGCGAGCAGGTCATCGAGCGCAAGGTAGCGCGCGTAGGTCATGGGTTCCGTCATGGCGACGACCATTGGCGCAACTGGTTTCAATTGCAAGTATCGTGCGCGCCCTCCCCGGTGGAGGATGATTTAACGGGTTCCCAGTCCCCGTGCGATGATCCCGCGCAGAATTTCCCGCGTCCCGCCGCGCAGCGACCAGCTCGGCGCGTTGTGGACGATGTTCGCCAACACCCCGGCATAGGCTGCCTGGGTTCGCGGGTCGGGTTCGGCATCGATCAGTTGGCGGGCGAAGTCCGGCAGGGTCTGCTCCCACACCGCACCGACGTCTTTGACGATAGCGGCCTGCAATCCGGCGTTCTGCTTTTCCTGCAACATCGCCGCGACGGAACGCGACAGACGGCGCAGTACGGCAAGCTGGGCGGTGAGCCGACCAATGGTCGCCAGGGCTGCTTCATCCTCGCGGCCCTTCAGCATTGCCAGCATCTGGTACATCAGCTCGATCGAGGAAAGGAACCGTTCCGGTCCGGAGCGTTCGAAGGCCAGCTCGCTCATCACCTGGTTCCAGCCATCGCCCTCCGCGCCCAGCAGGTTCTTTGCAGGAACCACTGCATCTTCGAAGTGCATCTCGTTGAAATGATGCTGCCCGGCAAGGTCGATGATCGGCAGAATCGTCAAACCTGGAGTGTCCTTGAGGTTCACCAGAAGCTGGCTTGTCCCCTGATGTCGATCGGCCGGAGTGCCGCTGGTGCGGCAGAACAGGATCACATAGTCCGCCTCATGTGCGAAGCTGGTCCAGACCTTGGTGCCGGTAACGCGATAGACATCGCCGTCGCGCACGGCCTTGGTGCGAGTGGCGGCGAGGTCGGAGCCGGAATCCGGTTCGCTCATCCCGATCCCGAAGGCCAGTTGGCCAGCAGCGATGTCGGGGAGAATCGTTTCTTTCTGCTCGTCGGTTCCGAACTTGAGGATCGAGGGGCCGGACTGACGGTCGGCAATCCAGTGCGCGCCGACCGGAGCGCCGTAAGCCAGCGATTCCTCGACGATCACATAGCGTTCGAAGGCGCTGCGTTCATGCCCGCCGTACTGCTTTGGCCAGGTCATCCCAAGGTATCCGGCTTGCCCCATCGCCCGGCTGAACTCGCGGCTGAAGCCGTACCAGTTGTCGCTGCGCTGGCGCGGGCTGCGGTGGCCGAGATGCGTGTCGAGGAACGCACGGAATTCGCGGCGCAGCGCAAGGACTTCGTCGCTGTCGGCGGGCGGGGCAGGGAAAGGAATCGCGGTCACGAGGAAATCTCCGTTCGTGTCGAGCGAAGTCGAGATACGCCGCGCAACCGTGTCTCGACTTCGCTCGACACGAACGGCTTCAAGGGGAGTGTCAAAGGGTAGTCACCATCGGCCAGTATCCATCCTCGCCTGCTTCAAGCGCGGCCTTGCCGAGCATTTTGGCCCACATGACCTGCCCGCCGAACTCATCGCGCCAGGTCCACAGCGAGGTAGTGAACAGGTGCAGCGGATGCTCACGGGTGAAGCCGATCGCGCCATGCATCTGCGTTGCGATCGCCGCGCCGTTGCCGGCCGCTTCACGCGCGCGCAGCGATCCGGCCGCGACGCCCATCAAGTCACCCCGGTCCAAGGCCTCGGCCGCAAGGTCGGCGGCGGCGGTGGCGCAGGCCAGCTCGCCCGCCAGCTTTGCCAACTCGTGCTGGACAACCTGGTTCTTCTGCAACGGCTTGCCGAATTGGATGCGGGTGGCGGTGTGTTCCAGCGTCAGGTCGAGCGTGGCTTCAAGGGCGCCGGCGATCTGGAAGGCGCGCATCGTCGCCCCTTCGGCGAGGGGGCTGTACGGCAGCGCGGCTGAGGCATCCGCCGCCCAGTCGATTGCCAGCGATGGGCGCGGCTGGAAGTTTAGCGCGGTTCCGCTCTCAGCGAGCGACCAGCCGGAGCGCGGCACCCGGTAGAGTGTTGCACCCACGGCAAGCGCGAGGCAATCGAGGTTCTCCCCCCACGCCACGCGATCGACCCGGCCCTTGATCCTGCCGCCGTCGATGACGAGATCGTCAGCGCGCGCCAAGCCAGCCGGACCTTCCGCCAGCGGCAATCCTGCATTGGCGAGCAGGCGGTTGGCGGCCATAGTTTCCGCCACGGGAAGCGGCACGGCCAGCCTGCCGAGCAGACGCAGTGCTTCGCCCTGTTCCGCAGCCGATAGCCCAAACCCGCCCTGTTCCTCGCTGAGCAGCGCGAGCGGCAGGCCCATTTCCTCGATCTCGGTCCAGAGCGCCTGGTTCCAGATTCCATCACGCGCCTGGGCTTGGGCCTTGTCGTCGAGTGATCGCTCGAACAGGCGCTGGATCATCTCTGCAAGCATTGGCTGCCCGCCCCTTTTTGAAGGTGTGGTGCCGGCTACAGGATTCGAACCCGTGGCCCCCTGATTACAAATCAGGTGCTCTACCAACTGAGCTAAGCCGGCGCGCTTTGGTGAAGTCCCTTTGCGTCAGACCGCGCCAAAGGTCCACCCCTCTGTCTGCGCTATTTCCGGAGTGAGACCGGCGGGTTGCCATAGGGCGGGATCGTGCGCGATCCGGCGGAGCCAGGCGGAGGTCAACAGGGCATCGCTGGCGTGATCCGCAATCGGGCCAACACCCTCGATGCGGCCGGAACCCAGCGCATCAAGCGCGGTATTGAGTTCGGCGTGGTCGCGCATTTTCGAGCGGTTAGGGCTGCGTCCCGCCGCCATGGCCGCAATAGTAGTGTAGATTTCAACCACCGCCGAACCGCGTCCAGGAAGGTCGTCAATCGGCCAGATCGGAAGTCGTCGGCCAAGCTGGTGCAGCAGCCTCATTCCCGACAGGCTCGACTTGCCGACTTGCGCAGCGCCGACCAGATTGAAGTTGGAGTAAGGCTTGCAGCCGAGTGCTTCCTGCGCCTGCTCGGTCACGCGGAACCGCCCGCGCCCGCCGCCGAACAGATCGCCTTCGCGCCCGCCATGACGGCGGAAATGGCGGGAAATTTCTGGATGATCGACGAAGCTGTTTACCGACAGATGAAGGTCGCCAGCGCAGATTCTGTCGATCATGGCCCACAGCGCGCGGGCATCATCGGGACTGTCGGGCCATCCGGGGAAGAACGATCCGGTATCAGCATGGGCAAGGCTTATTCCCATGTCGAAGCCGACCAATGTGTCGGCGGGAAGCTCGCCCAGAAGCCAATCCAGCACCTCGGGACGCGACCAGCGGCGGTTGGGGCGCACCAGCGCGGGCACGCCGTTTCCGCTTGTGCAGATCGCGACTGCAATGCCCTTGTGGTGCTCTCCCGCTGCGCCGGACCAGTCGATCGCGGCGAAGTTCCTGAAGCGCGCCGCCGTCACTCCCCGTGTCGCTCGGCCCGCTTTTTGTCCCACCACTCAAGGCGCTTCATCACCTCGCGCTCAAACCCG
>JAGWUU010000341.1 GCA_028868335.1 Sphingomonadales bacterium
GCCGAGGTGTCGCCCATGTCGATGTTCACGTGATCGAGGAACCAGTCTTCGATCGCGAAGAACACCATGCGCGCTACTTGCCGCGCCTGCGTTGATGGTGTGCCGAGCGAACTAGCCAGGAGTTCGGACACCGAGTTCACGAACGGAATCGGCGGCGTGATCACCCGTCCCGGAAAGGCCTGCGCCAGCCCATCGATATAAAACTGCGCCGAGCGCTCAGCGAACGAATTGGTCGGCCACGCCGATGGCCACGCGATCGCGTTCGGCAGGCGTTGCAGATCGTTCGCCACCGTGTCGAGGTCTTCTTCCGAGGCGCGGAACGGCAGCAGGCACACATGCGCTTCCGCCGAGATTTCGCGGTCGAAGGCCGGGCGGTTGCCGCCGCCGTCGATGATGAGCCAGCCATCTTCACCGTTCTGGCTGGCACTCAGGATTTGGGCGAGCTTGTCCGGCAAACGCCCGTCAAGGACACCATACGGACGCCCCTCATCGCGCACCTTACGTTCCGGGTCGGTCAGCACATAGGCTGCCGCCTGATTGAGCAACACCGCGCCGAGGCAGGCCAAATGCGCTGTAGTGGTTTTGCCGGAGCCACCTTTCCCGCCGCCGATATAGACAATCTTGGTCATCGGGCGCGCTCCAGCTGTTCGAGCATCATTTCTTGCGCCGAGATCACGCGCCCAGTTTCGCGGGTACGTTCGGCCGCGGCCATCGTGTAGCGGGTCAGCATGGTCCGCGTGGGTCGCAGCGTGATCGCCACCGTTTCTTTGGTCTCTTCCACGCGCTTCGGCTTCTTTGGCGCCGCGCGCGCGGGTTCAGGCGCCGTGGGTGCGGGAGCTGCCGCACCCGCTGGTGCTGGCGGTGGCACCAAGGTCAACGGCGTTGATTCCGGCAGCGGTAGGGGCTTGTTAGCGGCAGCGCCGAGACGCGCGGCCAGTTCACTCGCGTTGCGATGAGGTTTCATGGGGGGACTCCGTGGCAGCATCGTGGTGGTATGCAGTCTTGATTCTTTAGACGTATGCCATCGCAGTGGTCAAGCACTACGCCACCGCGCCACTACAAATCTGTGACGTGCTGATGCTTTGATGTGACAGTGTTGGCGTGGTGTGATGGCGTGCCATTGCGCCGCTACACAACTGCAATGGCGCAGCGTTCAAGTGGCGCGACGTTGTGAAGTTGCGCCACTGAATAGTCATGCTGCTACGCCATCACGATGCCGCACAGCCGTGCAACTGAAATGGTGCGATGGTGCGATGGTGCAATGTTGTGATGCCGTGCGCCTGCGACGTTATGGTGTCGCGGCGCAATCGAAGGGCGCAATAGGGCAGGGGCTTAGGGCAGGGGGCGCATCTTCGCGCGCTGCCGACAGAACCCCACAAAGGCCTTGTCCGGGCTGTGCAACGGCGGCATGCCGGTCTCGACCCAGTAGTCCCGGAATTCTTGTTCCAGGAAGTAGGGGTCGTAGCCTGGCGCCACGATGCGCGCATCGTTGTAGGTCTCCGCCATGATCTTCGGGTACAGGTGCTCGGGCACCTGTTGCGTCATCTGTTCGCGGTTCTTGAAGATCACCATGTCGCCATCGAGCGCGACCGAGTATTCGGGGAGGTGGTCGTGTTTGACGAGTTCGCGCACGATCATCGCGAACTTGCGATCGGCACTGGTCGAGCCGACTTTCTTCTGCAGCAGCTCGATCGAAATCTTCCAGCTGGTCTGGTCACCGCAATGTTTGCGGGCGATCTCGTAGATGCGCCGCTCGATCGGCTTGCGCAGCCGGAAATAGTCGCGGTTGAGGGTCAGCACTTCCGCGCTCTGAATGATCTTGAACATCCAATCGGAAATGCGCACCTGCAATTCGCTCATGCGCCCCGACGGCGTGTCCTTCACGACACGGAAGCTGTCGATGAGGCCGAAGCCGCTAGTGACCTCTTCGCCGCCGGCCTTGATGTTGGTAGTGATCGTGGTGCCGCGCAGCCGTTCGAAGGCATCGACCAGGCGCTTGTAGGCGTCGCCGCTGGTTTCGCGGTTGGTCCAGACCAGCAGGTCATAGGCCTGCAGATGGACGGTTTGGGCGAGGGGCTCGCCGCGATTCTTCTTCGCCACCATCTGCGAAATGCAATAGATCAGCACATCCTTGTCGAATATCGTGGCCAGGCCTTTGACACTCGGTGTAATCTTGATCTTGGTTTTGCCGTGTTCGTATTCCAGGACGCGCTGATCGGGTTTGGTGGCGAGGGAAAAGACCGGGTGTTCCATACTCGCCAGATCGTCTTTGGGAATCGCGTCGAGCACGTCGCAGATGAACAGCTCGTGATTAGGATGCCGCTCCGGGAGGAGGGGATCGCGCTCAGGTTCTTTGTTATTCGTGGTTTCTGGAACGGCCATGGCAGATTCGATGTTTCAGGAACACCCAACCTACTTTCGAGG
>JAGWUU010000342.1 GCA_028868335.1 Sphingomonadales bacterium
GCGATACGCTGACCGTGGTCGAAAGCGAGGCCCGCGCCCGCGAAGTCGCCGCCTTCCGTCAGGAACGCGCCACTGCCAAGCGCACCACCTCTGCGCCGACCAGCCTGGAGAACATGTTCTCCGCTCTGTCGGCCAAGCAGGCGGTGATCGAATACCCGGTGGTGATCCGTTCGGACGTGCAGGGTTCGACCGAAGCGATCGTCAACGCGCTCAACAAGCTGTCGAACGACGAGATCAAGGTCCGCGTGCTGCAATCGGGCGTGGGGGCGATCACCGAAAGCGACGTCGGTCTGGCTCAGGCCAGCGGCGCGCCGATCATCGGCTTCAACGTCCGCCCCAATGCCAAGGCGCGCGAGATGATCGAACGCCAGAAGGTGCGGCTGAAGTACTTCGACGTGATCTATCACCTGACCGACGAAGTGGCCAAGGAAATGGCCGGGATCTGGGGTCCGGAGCGGATCGAACACGTCGTCGGCCGCGCCGAGGTCAAGGAAGTGTTCCCGGCCGGCAAGCGCGACAAGGCGGCTGGTCTGCTGGTCCTCGAAGGCTTCCTCAAGAAGGGCATCTACGCCCGCCTTACCCGCGACGACGTTATCGTCAGCAAGACCACGATCGCTTCACTGCGCCGCTTCAAGGACGACGTTCCCGAAGTCCGCGCCGGTCTGGAATGCGGCGTGGTTCTGGCCGACACCAACGACATCAAGCCGGGCGATCACCTCGAAGTGTTCGAGGTGGAGGAACGCGAACGGACGCTGTAATTTATTTCCCCTCCCGCTTGCGGGAGGGGGGAGTTTCTTATGTCCCGTCAACCCGCCACTCCCGAAACCCGCTCGGTCCGCCTGCTCAAGGTGGGGGAGCAGGTGCGTCACATCATCAGCGAGCTGCTGACCCGGCAGATGGTCCACGACGAGGTGCTGACCGCCCACGCCGTCAGCGTTACCGAAGTGCGGATGTCGCCCGATCTGCGCCACGCCACGGTGTTCGTGAAGCCGCTGCTCGGCGCGGATGAGGAGCTGGTGCTGAAGGCGCTGCGCACCAACACCGCGTTCTTCCAGCGCGAAGTCGCGGGCAAGATGCGGCAGAAATACGCGGCGAAGATCAAGTTCCTGTCCGATGAGAGCTTCGACGAAGCCAGCCGGATCGATGCCCTGCTGGACGATCCGAGGGTCAAACGCGATCTGGGCGAGGACTGATCCCGCCTAAACCCCGCATCGCTCGACAGGAACGGGCCCAGGTTTGGGAACAGGTGTCGGAAATGACGCTAGTTCGGCACCATCCGGGCGTTGATGGTGATCGTCACTTCCTTGCCGACCACCATCGAATAGCCGTTCATTCCGAACTGGCGGCGATCGACCGTGGTGCGGGCGACGATCTGCACCGGATCGCGTCCGGTCACCTCTGAAGGAGGGGTGGCAAAGCTGACTTGCAGCACGGCGGGGCGAGTGGTGCCGCGCGCGGTAAGTAGCCCGGCGACGGTGGCGGTGGTCGGCCCGGTCATGGTCATCCGCTGCCCGGAGAAGCTCACGGTCGGGTGGTGCACTACGTCGAGGAACTCGGGGCCTTTGAGTTGTTCGCCCACCATCCGGTCGCGCGCGGACAGGGCACGGGCATCGACCGCGACTTCAAGATTGATCGCGCCAAGCTGGCCGGGCGACAGAACGATCCCGCCGCTCATCCGGGGAAATTGCGCGCTCTTCTTCGCGAATCCCAGAACCGTGACCTTGGCGTCGATCGCGCTTCGGCTGCTGTCGAGCTGGTAACGATAGGCGGGCGGTGCCGCGCCGATCGCAAGCAGCGGAAGAAAGGCTAACAGTTTTCGCATGTGCGTCCCGATTTCCCGGCCTCCGATAACTGCCCGGAGGCAGCATCAGGCGCCGCGCTCCGGTCGTTACCGAAGCTTCGCCAAACACCCTTTCGAAATGGTAAATGTCAAGTCCTAACGCTACGGTTTCCATGGTTTTGGGCGGATTCCACAGATCGAAGCGTCGCAAGGCTGGTCTTTGGGCCGGGAAGCCCTATCTCCATGGCGGCATGGCCAAGCTCTACTTCTACTATGCCAGCATGAACGCGGGAAAATCGACCACGTTGCTGCAGGCAGACTTCAATTACCGTGAGCGCGGCATGGCAACCATGCTGTGGACCGCCGCGGTTGATGATCGCTCCGGCCACACGGCTATCGTAAGCCGGATCGGGCTGGGCGCCGACGCGCACCGCTTTGACCAAGCCACCGACCTGTGGGAGAGCGTCGCCGCCGCACACAAGGTCGATCCGCTGGCCTGCGTACTGATCGACGAAGCGCAGTTCCTGTCCGAAGCGCAGGTCTGGCAGCTTGCCCGGGTCGCGGACGAGGTGGGCATCCCGGTGCTGTGCTACGGCCTGCGCACCGATTTCCAGGGCGAGCTGTTCCCCGGATCGAAGGT
>JAGWUU010000064.1 GCA_028868335.1 Sphingomonadales bacterium
TTGGCGCGCCCGGCAGGGGTCGAACCTGCGGCCTCAAGATTAGAAGTCTCGCGCTCTATCCAGCTGAGCTACGGGCGCGCGCCGCGCTCCCCTTAGGGCGGGATTGCGCGCCGCGCAAATGCCACTAGCTTGCGCCGCATGACCACGCACCTCAACACGCTTGACGGCCAAGCCAGCGCGCGCCGCCACTTTCGCTATTTCGACTACGCGATGGCCGCCTTCGTCGCGATCCTGCTTTTGTCGAACCTGATCGGCGCGGCGAAACTGGCCACCGTTGGCGGCTACACGTTTGGTGCGGGGATCATGTTCTTTCCGATCAGCTATGTGCTGGGCGATGTGCTGACCGAAGTTTACGGATACGCCAATGCCCGCCGCTGCGTTTGGGTCGGGTTTGCCGCCATGCTTTTCATGGCCTTCATGAGCTGGGTTGTGGTCAAGCTCCCTCCAGCCGCAGGGTGGAACGGGCAGGCCGCTTACGACAGCGTGTTCGGCAACACCTGGCGAATTGTCGCCGCCTCGATCACAGCCTTTTGGGCGGGCGAATTCGTCAACAGCTATGTCCTCGCCAAGATGAAGATCCTGACGGCTGGCAAGATGTTGTGGACCCGCACCATCGGATCGACGGTGTTCGGCCAGGCAGTTGACAGCGTGATCTTCTACCCGGTGGCGTTCCTGGGAATCTGGAGCAGCGATCAGGTGTTGACCGTGATGGTCACGAACTGGTTCCTCAAGGTGATGTGGGAAGCCCTGCTCACCCCAGTTACCTACGCCGTGGTCGGCTGGCTCAAGCGGCGCGAGGGGGTGGAGGTGTTCGACACCGGGACTGATTTCTCGCCCTTCGCCAAGGCTGATGCGGTTTAGGCCCTGCTCGTTCGAACAGGGCCTCACCGGCGATCGGCTCAATCGGCGATGAGGCCGATTGCAAGGTAGATCAGGACCAGGCTGCCGAAACCGAGGATCGTGCCCAGCACCCAGGCGATCCGCACCAGGTTCACGTCAAGACCGAAGTAGTCTGCGATTCCCGAGCAAACGCCCATGAACTTGGCGCGTCCCTTGTCGAGGTGAAAGCCGCTACGTACCGGGGTGACGGGGTTGGAACGGTCAAGCGCGCTCATGCCACCACTCCCACGTAGGCAACCGATGAACGTGCGGGCGCCGGGGTGGATACCGTGCCGGCGAACAGCATGACCGAGAGAACGAGCGCTGACAGGGCTGCGGTGGCGCGGTTGCTGAAGGTGTTGGACTGGGGCATTTTCAATCTCCGTTGGCAAATTTTGGTGCGCTTGCTGCGCATGCCGATGTATTTGCAGGGAGCGTGCCAAACTTGGAAAACGGCAGAAATCTGCGCTTCTGTCGCAGAAACGAAAATCTTTCTCCGAGATGAATGCGCAGTGTTGGTGAAAATTACCAACTATCAGCAATCGCCTTTCGCGTGACGCGGGGGGCACGTCGCACTATCGCCCGGCCATGGCGCTCGACCGGATCACACTGACCACCTTTCGCAACCACCGCGCGACGCGGCTGGAAGGGACGACGCGATTCAACCTGCTGGTCGGCGAGAACGGCGCAGGCAAGACCAATGTGCTCGAAGCCTTGTCGCTGTTCGCACCCGGACGCGGGCTGCGCCGGGCTGGATTGAGCGAAATGCCCGGTCAGGGCGGCGATGGCAGCTTTGCCGTCAGCGCCGAACTGGCCGAGGGCGTGCAGCTTGGCACCGGAGTCCGTCCCGAGCGGCCGGGGCGACGCATTGCCCAGGTCAACGGGGCTGAGTTGCCCGCGGTCCAACTGGGCGAATGGCTCAGCCTCGGCTGGCTGACCCCGGCCATGGACCGCCTCTTTGCCGAAAGCGCGGGCGCGCGCCGCCGCTTTCTCGACCGCTTGGTGCTGGCGCTCGAACCAGGTCACGCGCGCAACGCCGCGCGGCTTGAAGGCGCGCTGCGTGAGCGCAACCGTCTGCTGTCAGAACCCGCCGAGCCGGATCCCCAGTGGCTCGACGCAATCGAAGGCCAGGTGGCGGAATCGGGCGCGGCAGTCGCCCAGGCCCGCGCCCGCCTGGTCACGCGGCTGGCCAAGGCCTTGTCGACACTGCCGGACGCGCCGTTCGCCCGGCCTGATCTGCGCTACGAGCCGGGCGGCCCGGACCAGGAAGCCGATCTCGCTGAGGCGCTCTCTTCGGGCCGGCGCCGCGATCGCGCGGCCCAGCGCACGCTCGTCGGGCCGCATCGCGACGAGCTGGCAGTCGCCATGTCGGGCAAGGATCAACCCGCCGCCGAATGCTCGACCGGCGAGCAGAAGGCGATGTTGATCGCGATAACCCTGGCTCATGCCGGGTTGCTCGAATCGGCACGCCCGTCGCTACTTCTGCTTGACGAGGTGGCAGCGCACCTTGATCCGCTGCGCCGCGCGGCGCTGTTCGATCGGCTCCGCAACGGGGACGCTCAGGTTTGGCTGACGGGAACCGAGCTGTCGCCGTTCGAGGCGATAGCCGGGGAGGCGGCGGTGTGGAGAGTCAATGAGGGGACGGTGGAGCGGTTGAGGTAGCGGGCAGCTCCTTCACCACCTGACTTACCGTGTCGCGCACCAGCAACTCTACGCCCGGCGCGGTTGGGTGGATGTGGTCGGCCTGGACCAATTCGGGGTGCCCGACCACCGATTGCAGAAAAAACGGCACCAGCCCGGCGCCGTGCTTTTTCGCCAAGGCCGGATAGATCGGGTTAAACGCCTTGGCATAGTCCGCCCCGAGGTTGGGCGCCGCGACCATTCCCAGCAGCAGCGTCGGCACCTTCCGACCGCCCAACCTTTCAAGGATCGCATCGAGATTGGCTCTGGTCTGTTCCGGCGGAAGGCCGCGCAGCATGTCGTTGCCGCCAAGGCTGATGATTACCAGCGCCGGAGACTTGGGCAGGCTGTTCAGCGTAAAGTCGAGTCGTTGCAGCCCGTCCGCCGTGGTGTCGCCGGAAACCCCGGCATTCATGATCCGCGCGTTGACCCCGCGCGCCCGAAGCGCTGCTTCAAGACGCGACGGATAGTTCTGCCCAGGATCAAGGCCCGGACCGGCGAACAGACTGTCACCCAGTGCGACGATCTTCACTTCCTCGCCCATGACCGGCGGAAGCGCTGGTTCGTGCGCCTCGGCCACCGCGGCACTGGCTTGCGGCTGCGGCGCTTCCTTTCCGCATGCGGTCAATGCCAGCATCGCACCACTTGCAACCAGACGCGCCCGTTTCCATTTCATTCCGCAACCTCCTTGCGTTTCCTCCTGACTATGGCATCCCGCTGAAGTGACAAGCCCCCAACCGGCGCCGCTCCTCGCCATCGCCTCATCGAACCTTACCCTTTCGCTCGGTCAGGGCTCCAGCGCGGTGGAAATTCTGCGCGGGATCAACCTCGACGTGCCGCAGGGACAGACCCTTGCGCTGCTTGGCCCTTCCGGTTCGGGCAAGAGTTCGCTGATGGCCGTGCTGTCTGGGCTGGAGCGGGCCAGCGGTGGAACCCTGCGGGTCGCGGGCGCCGATTTTGCCACGCTTGATGAGGATGCGCTGGCCACCGCCCGGCGCGGACGGATCGGGATCGTGCTCCAGGCCTTTCACCTGCTGCCGACGATGACGGCACTGGAAAACGTGATGACCCCGCTCGAACTCGCCGGCCAGGCCGACGCGCGTGAGCGCGCCGCGGCCGAACTCGGCGCGGTTGGCCTTGCCCATCGGCTTGATCACTACCCTGCTCAGCTTTCGGGCGGCGAGCAGCAGCGCGTCGCCATCGCCCGCGCGCTCGCGCCGCGCCCGGGGCTGGTCTTTGCCGACGAACCGACCGGCAACCTCGACCACGCGACGGGCGAAGCGATCATGGACCTGCTCTTTGCCCGCCGTGCCGAAACCGGGGCGACCCTGGTGGTCATAACCCACGATGCCGCTCTGGCCGCGCGCTGCGAGCGCGTGGTGACGCTGGCCGACGGCTGCGTGGCGAGCGATAGCGTTCCAGCGTGAGCGCGGCCCTCTCATGGCCCGTCGCCTGGAAGATTGCCCGGCGCGATCTTTCGGCGCGGTTTCGCGGGCTGCGCCTGTTGCTGGTCTGCCTGTTCCTTGGTGTCGGCGCGCTTGCCGCAATCGGCACACTGACCGGCGCGATCGGGCGCGAGCTTCAGGATCGCGGCCAGCACATCCTCGGCGGGGATCTTCAGATCGAGGTGTGGCAGCGTAGTCCCTCTGACGCTGAGCGGTCGGCCTTCGCGGCGATGGGCAAGGTCTCCAGCGGGCTTCGCCTGCAAGCGATGGCGACCAATGGGGCGCTTGCTTCCCCGGTAGAACTGAAAGCCGTCGATGCGGCGTGGCCACTGGTCGGCCGCCTCACGCTTGCCGATGGGCGAACGGTCGGCGCCCCGCCGGAAGGTTCGGCATGGCTATCGACCGATGCTGCGGCAAGGCTAGGAGTAGTGCCGGGCGGTACGATTTCCGTTGGCGGCAAGGCGCTGCGTGTCGATGGACTGATCGGGGATGAGCCCGATCGGCTCAGCGAAGGCTTCACCCTCGGCCCGACGGTGATCGTCCCATCCGACTTTCCCGCCAGCGCCGGTTTGACCAGCCCCGGTGCCATGTTCCGTTCCAAGACCCGCATCCTGCTGCCGCGCGGTGGCAATCCCGTGGCGGGGATAGACCACCTCAAAGCGCGCTTTCCCAACGCAGGGTTCACCTATCGCCAACGTGACAAGGCCGCGCCGGGGGCCGATAGCTTCGTCTCGCGGATGGGCGAGTTCCTCGTCCTCGTCGGCCTCGCCGCGCTGGTGATCGCCGGGATCGGGATCGGCGGCGGGGTGTCGTCCTACCTGGAGGCGCGGCGCGGCAGCATCGCCACGTTGAAGGTGCTAGGCGCGACCAGCGGAGACATTGCGCGAATCTACCTGCTCCAGATCGCCGCTGCGGCACTGATGGGGAGTGCCGCGGGCCTGCTCGGCGGCGTTCTGGTAACGCCCATGCTCGGCAAGGCACTGGGCAGTCTGTTGCCGGTCGCGCCCGGCTTCGTGTTCGATCTTGCCGCGCTGGCCCGTGCGGCGATCTACGGCCTGCTGGTCGCGCTGGTTTTTGCCGCACCACCACTGCTCGCCGCGCGCAGCTTTCCGGCGATGGCCTTGATGCGGGCGCGGGTGTCGCCGCTTGCCCGGCGTTGGGGGGACGTGCTGTTGCCCGTGGGCGGCGGCGTGGCCGCGATTGCCGCGCTTGCGCTGGCGACGGCGGCGCAAGTCAAGGTGACGGCGCTGTTCCTTGCAGGAGCGCTGGCGCTGCTGCTGATCCTCGCGTTGCTCGGTTGGGCAATCCGCAAGTGCGCGGCCCGTCTGCCCCGACCACGGCGTCCTCTGCTGCGGATCGCGTTGGCCAACCTCCACCGGCCCGGCGCGCAGACCGGGGCGCTGGTTACCGCCCTGGGCTTCGGCTTGTCAGCCTTCGTGACGCTGGCGGCGGTGCAGACCAGCCTCGACGCCAATATCGCCGCGCGGGTGCCTCAACGCGCGCCAGACTATTTCGTGCTCGACGTTCCGCGTGACCGGGTTGACGCCTTCCGCGCAACCGTGGCGGCCGCTGCTCCGCAAGCGCGGGTGCGAACGGTTCCCACGCTACGAGGGGCGATCCTCGCCTATGGCCCGGCTAACCACATGACCCGCGTTGCCGATCTCAAGGAGCTACCGGAAGACGCCTGGGCGCTGCGTGGCGAACGCGGACTGACCTATTCAGACACGGTGCCCGAGGGCAATTCGCTCACCGCAGGCCACTGGTGGCCGCGTGACTACCACGGCGAACCGCTGGTTTCGGTCGACGAGAAGTTGGCGCAATCGTTGGGCCTGAAGATCGGCGACGCCCTGACGATCAGCCTGCTCGGCGTCGAACGCACTGCGAAGATCGCCGCCTTCCGGCGGATCGACTGGGATTCGATGGGCTTCAACTATGTGCTGGTGTTCAGTCCCAACGCCATTGCCGACGCCCCGCACAACCTCGCCGCGACGATCAACCTCGCCGCGGGCGCCGACAAGGGCCGCCTGCTGCGCGATCTTGTACGCACATTCCCGTCCAGCTCGGTCGTCGAGGTCGGCGGAGTTCTGCGCCAGGCGCGCGACCTGCTTTCGCAGGTCAGTCTGGCGATCCTTGCCGCCGCCTCGGTGGCAGTGCTGGCCGGAATTGCCGTGTTGCTGGGAGCCATCGCCGCGGCGCGGGCCAGCCGGGTCTATGACAATGTGATCCTGCGCGTGCTGGGGGCGAGCCGCAGCCAGTTGCTCGCGCTGCAACTGGCGGAATATGGCGTCTTGGCCGCCGTGCTGGCGTTGGTCGCGATGGGACTGGGCAGCGCGCTGGGCTGGCTGATCGTAGTCAGGTTGTTCAACTTCGACTGGCTGCCTGACTGGCCGCGCATATTCGCCGTACTCGGCGCGGGGCTGGTTCTGGTAATCGGGTTCGCCCTGGCTGCCTCGCTCCCGCTGCTCAGAGCCAAGCCGGCCCAGGCATTGCGTGAGCTTTAACCCCCGCGCTTGCTCCAAGCGCTAGCATCGGCTAGGGGCCGCGGCCATATTGCGGTGCAACACGCACCTCTCCCCTGAGCCAAAGAGAAATCCATGTCCGCCCCCCTGCCCCTGCGCAATATCGCCATCATTGCGCACGTTGACCACGGCAAGACCACGCTGGTCGACCAGTTGTTCCGCCAGTCCGGCACCTTCCGCGAAAACCAGCGCATCGAAGAGCGCGCGATGGATTCGAACGACCTCGAAAAGGAACGCGGGATCACCATCCTCGCGAAGTGCACCTCGGTCGAATGGAACGGCACGCGGATCAATATCGTCGACACCCCCGGCCACGCCGACTTCGGCGGCGAGGTAGAACGCATCCTGAGCATGGTCGATGGCGTGATCTTGCTGGTCGACAGCTCAGAAGGGGCGATGCCGCAGACCAAGTTCGTCACCGGAAAGGCGCTGGCGCTGGGCCTCAAGCCGATCGTGGTGGTCAACAAGATCGACCGTCCCGATGGCCGCGCGCAGGAAGTGCTGGACGAGGTGTTCGACCTGTTCGTCAACCTCGACGCCACCGACGAGCAGTGCGACTTTCCGGTGCTCTATGCCTCGGGCCGCAATGGCTATGCCAGCGACGACGAGTCCGCGCGCGAGGGCAACCTCGAGCCGCTGTTCCAGAAGATCGTCGAACACGTCCCCGCCCCCAATCTTGATGAGGATGGGCCGTTCAGCTTCCTCGCCACCCTGCTTGACCGCGACAACTTCATGGGCCGCGTGCTGACCGGCCGGGTCCAGTCAGGCAAGATCAAGGTCAACGATCCGATCCGCGCGATGGACGGCGACGGCAACATCGTGGAAGTGGGCCGCGCGTCTAAGCTGCTCTCGTTCCGGGGCCTCGAGCGCGTCCCAGTGGACGAGGCCAAGGCCGGTGACATCATCGCCTTGGCCGGCCTCGAAAAGGCAACCGTCGCCAACACCATCGCCGACCCCTCGGTCGAGGTGCCGATCAAGGCCCAGCCGATCGATCCGCCGACGCTGGCCATGCGCTTCGCGGTAAACGACAGCCCCTACGCGGGCCGCGAGGGCGACAAGGTGACCAGCCGCGTCATCCGCGACCGCCTGCTGCGCGAAGCGGAAACCAACGTCGCCATCAAGGTCACCGAAAGCGCCGACAAGGACAGCTTCGAAGTGGCTGGACGCGGCGAATTGCAGCTTGGCGTGCTGATCGAGACGATGCGCCGCGAAGGGTTCGAGCTGGGCATCAGCCGCCCGCGCGTGCTGTTCCGCAACGACGACAACGGCCAGCGCACCGAGCCCTACGAGCAGGTGGTGATCGACGTGGACGACGAATATTCGTCCACAGTCGTCGACAAGATGCAGCGCCGCAAGGCCGAGCTGATGGAGATGCGCCCCAGCGGCACGGGCAAGACCCGGCTGACCTTCTCCGCCCCCAGCCGCGGCCTCATCGGCTATCACGGCGAATTCCTCTCCGACACGCGCGGCACCGGAATCATGAACCGCCTGTTCGAGCGTTATGGCCCGCACAAGGGGCCGATCGAGGGCCGGATCAACGGCGTGCTGATCTCCAACGCCACTGGCGAGGCGGTGGGCTATGCGCTCAACAATCTTGAGGAACGCGGTATCCTGTTCGTGCGTCCGCAGGACAAGCTCTATGAAGGCATGGTGATCGGCGAGAATGCCAAGCCGGATGACCTTGAAGTCAACCCGATGCGCTCGAAGCAGCTCACCAACTTCCGCTCGACCGGCAAGGACGATGCGATCCGCCTCACTCCGCCGAAGATCATGACGCTGGAACAGGCCATCGCCTATATCGACGACGACGAAATGGTCGAAGTCACGCCTAAGTCGATCCGCCTCAGGAAGGCGCTGCTCGACCCGCATGAGCGCAAGAAGGCCAGCCGCAAGCGCGAGGATTGATCGGCACAGCCGTTCAGACTAATCGCCATAAACCTGAACGATTGCTGCAAGACTCATCCTGAATCCGTTCAGCCGAATCGGTTCAAAAGGCATCTCATACGGCGAATCGCACGGCGGGCATGGGCCCACCGCGAGGCCGCGGAGACAAATGCCATGATCGGCATGATCAAGAAGTCCGTGTTCGGTGCGGCGCTGGCCGCGACTGCCCTTGCCAGCGCGACCCCCGCGATGGCCGACCCCTATGGCTATCATCGCCACGGCGGCGGTGACACCGCCGGCGCCGCGATCCTGGGCGGTATCGTCGGGCTGACGATTGGCGCGATCGCCGCCTCGGCCAGCAACAACCATCGCGACCGCTGCTACAATGACCGCGATCAGCGTTACCGCGACTACTATCGTCGCGACGGACGCTGCTACCGCGATCGCAACGGCGGTTACTACGACAACTATCCGCAACAGGGCGGCTACTACGGCAACTACCCCCAACAGGGTGGTTACTATGGAAACTACCCTGCGCAGGGCGGTTACTACGACCCGCACTATGGCCGCTATGCCGACCGTCGCGGTTATGGTGATGGCGATCGCGACGACGATTGAGGCTGCGCCAGCCACGGCACCCGATTTATCGAGCCACCGAGAGAGGACGCGGGGGGAAACCCCCGCGTCCTTGACCATGCTGCACTGGCTGGCTTGGTGCCGCTCAATCGGCTAGGGGGCTCGCGATGCCAATGTCCGATCTTCGCATTGCCCTGTTCAGCGGCAATTACAACATGACCACCGATGGGGCGAACCGCGCGCTCAACCGTCTGGTTGAGTACCTGTTGCGGCAGGGCGCGCAGGTGCGAATCTATTCGCCGACCAATGCCGAACCGGCATTCCCGCCGACAGGCGATCTGGTCAGCCTGCCCTCGTTCGCGATTCCCGGACGGAGCGAGTATCGCTTCCCGACGGGCGTGAACCGCAGGGTGCGCCGCGATCTTGAGGCGTTCCGGCCGAACGTCGTGCATGTTTCCTCGCCCGATATTTCTGCCCATCGCATGGTATCCTGGGCCAGGAACCGGGGATTGCCGGTGCTGGCATCGGTCCACACCCGGTTCGACACTTACCCGCGCTACTACAACATGGCCTGGGCCGAGCCCGTGGTCACGGCTGCATTGCGCCGATTCTACCGCCGCTGCGATGCGCTGGTCACCCCATCCGAATCGATGGCCCAAGTGCTGCGCGATCAACGCATGAACTATGACATCGGCATCTGGTCCCGCGGAGTTGATCGCACGGTGTTCAATCCCGGTCGACGCGACATGGCATGGCGGCAAAAGCTGGGCATTGCCGATGGCGAAATCGTCGTGGGCTTCCTTGGCCGACTGGTGATGGAAAAGGGACTCGACGTCTTTTCCGACACGATAGACGAATTGCGCAGCCGCGAAATTCCGCATCGGGTGATGGTGGTCGGCGAAGGCCCCGCGCGCGACTGGTTCGAAGCACGCTTGCCTGATGCGGCCTTTGCCGGCTTTCAGGGCGGGGCGGACCTTGGGCGTGCGGTCGCCTGCATGGACGTGCTGTTCAATCCCTCCATCACCGAGACATTCGGCAACGTCACTCTCGAAGCCATGGCATGCGGCCTGCCCGTGGTCGCCGCGGCGGCGACGGGAAGCGAGAGTCTGGTCGACGACGGAACCTCGGGCCGCCTGGTCCGTCCCGGCGCGATCCATCATTTTGCCGAGGCGCTGCGCGGCTACATCGAGCAGCCCGATCTGCGCGCACGCCACGGCGCCGCCGGTGAGGCGCGATCGATGGACTTCAGTTGGGACCGCATCAACCAGGCGGTAGCAGACACCTATCTCCGGCTAATCCGCCAAAGGTCGGGCCGGTCCAGCTAACGCTGGATGCCCTGTTCCGCCGATTTGCGCGAATAGCGCCACAAGAACAGCACTATCGCGCAGATCACCACAGGCAGGACCTTGCCCGCCGTGGAACTCAATTCCGGCGGAGTATGGCTTAGCTGGTAGCCGAAGCTGACCACAGCCCCGACCAGCGAGACGATAAAGGCCGTCGCCGCGTGGCGCGAACGCAGGATCATCAGCACCGATCCCGCGACCGATCCCCACACTCCCAGCCCCCAGGCAGCTTGCGCCCACAGCGGAAAGCTGTCGATCCAGCCGAGGATCACTTGAGGATCGCCCGCCGCCCTGAGGTATTCGACATTGCGCATCCGCGTCATCGTGTAGTCGTAAGCGCCAAAGCTGTTCCACAGCGCACCCAAAACGGTGACCACCCAATAGCTCGCCGGAATGCGAGCCGCCGTGACGTTTTCCATCCCCATCTCCCCTGCGTTCTGATGCCCTGCCTTTTGTTGCGAGAATGGGCAACAAGCTAACACGGAATTGAGCAAGTCCAAAATCCCGCGCGCTTGTCCAAGCTTCGGTATGCAAACGCGCAGGCAATGCCTATCTTGCGCGGCGATGGTCGATCTCTTTGCCGACGAACTGCCGCAGATTGCCCCTGACGAGCCCGCCGCAGATGCGCCGCTGGCCGACCGGCTGCGTCCGCGCGCGCTGGACGATGTCATTGGACAGGAGCATCTGACCGGGCCGGAGGGGGCCATCGGGCGCATGGTGGCAGCGCTTCGGCTGTCGTCGATGATCCTGTGGGGACCGCCGGGAACGGGCAAGACCAGTATTGCCCGCCTTCTCGCCGATGCGGTGGGGATGCGCTTCGTTGCGGTGAGCGCGGTGTTCTCAGGTGTGGCGGATCTCAAGAAGGCCTTTGCCGAGGCTGAGCTTGCCGCGAAAGCGGGGCAACGCACCTTGCTGTTCGTGGACGAGATTCACCGCTTCAATCGGGCGCAACAGGACGGGTTCCTGCCCTTCGTCGAAAGGGGCACCGTCACCCTTGTCGGCGCGACCACCGAAAACCCCAGCTTCGCCCTCAACGCGGCGCTGCTCAGCCGGGCGCAGGTGCTGATCCTGCATCGGCTGGACGCCCGCGCCCTCGACGAATTGCTGACGCGGGCAGAGGAACTGGCAGGCCCGCTGCCGCTGACAGCCGAAGCGCGCGAGGCGTTGATGGCATCGGCCGACGGCGATGGGCGTTTCCTGCTCAATCAGGCCGAAACGCTCTACAACGCAAGGATTTCCGAACCGCTCGATCCGGCGGACCTGGGCAAATTCCTCCAACGCCGGATGGCGGTCTATGACAAGGACCGCGACGGGCATTACAACCTGATTTCTGCACTGCACAAATCGCTGCGCGGGTCCGATCCGCAAGCCGCGCTCTATTATCTCGCGCGGATGCTCACCGCTGGCGAGGAACCGCTTTACGTGCTGCGGCGGCTGGTCCGGTTCGCCAGCGAGGACGTCGGGCTGGCTGATCCGCAGGCATTGACCCAGTGCCTCGCCGCCAAGGACGCCTACCAGTTCCTCGGCAGCCCCGAGGGTGAACTGGCGATCGTCCAAGCCTGCCTCTACCTCGCTACAGCGCCAAAATCGAACGCCGCCTATGTGGCGCAGGGCGAAGCGTGGAAGAGCGCCAGGGAAACCGGATCGCTCAGTCCGCCCGCGAATATCCTCAATGCCCCGACCCGGCTGATGAAGGACATCGGCTATGGCAAGGACTACGCCTACGATCCCGACACCGAGTACGGCTTCTCTGGCGCCAACTACTGGCCCGAGGACATGCAGCCGCAGACCTTCTACCGCCCCGTCGAACGCGGGTTTGAGCGCGAGGTGATGAAGCGCCT
>JAGWUU010000065.1 GCA_028868335.1 Sphingomonadales bacterium
GGATTGTTTACCGCCCTGTTTGCCCCGCTGGCCTTCGACTGGGCATGGGAGCACCCGCTGCTGATCCTCGTCGCTGCCGCGCTGATGCCCGCCTCGGCCCGGCTCGACTGGCGCAGGCTGCCCGGCCTCGAGCAATCGACGCTCCAGCTCGTCGTGGCGACATCGCTGGGCATCGCCCTGCTCTGCTGCTGGCAGATCTATGTGATTGTTGGCGAGGATGGGCCGCGCTCGGCTGCGGCGTGGTGGCTTGCCGGGGTGACCTTCGGCGGACTGGTCGTCAGCCAGTGGCGCTGGCTGGCCTTGCCATTGCTTGCCGTTGCAATGCTGGCCGAGGGCGGGATGCTCACGGTCAAGGAAACGCTGAACGGAATGCGCCAGCGAAGCTACTTTGGCATTTACACCGTGCGCTATGATCCGGTGGCAAAGCTGCGAACCATTGCCCACGGAACTACGCTGCACGGCCAGCAATCGACCGATCCCAGGCTGCGGCTCACCCCGCTTTCCTACTACGGACCGTCATCGGGCGCAGGCATAGCGTTTGGCCACGCGCAAACGATGTTTGGCGCATCGGCGCGCATCGGCGTGGTCGGGCTGGGGGCGGGGTCGCTCGCCTGCTACCACCGGCCGGGCGAGAGCTGGCGCTTTTTCGAAATCGACCCGCTGGTGCTGTCCTATTCGGAAAATCGCACCTTCACGTACCTCAAGGACTGCGCGCCCGATGCCAGGGTGGTGATCGGCGATGCCCGGCTCGAACTCGAGAAGGTCGCGCCCGCCAGCCTCGATCTGCTGGCGGTCGACGCGTTCTCGTCCGACGCGATTCCGCTGCACCTGCTCACCGACGAGGCGCTGGGGGTCTATGAACGCGCACTCGCGCCGCGCGGCATCCTGTTGATCCACATCTCCAACCGTTTCATCGATCTTGAGCCCGTGCTCTCGGTCGATGCGCGCAAGAAGGGGCTGACGGCGAGAAAGCGTGAGGACAACCCGGACATGACGCAGGGTTATACCGCGTCGACCTGGATTGCACTCAGCCGCGATCCTGCCATGCTTGCCGCCTTGCAGGCACAGGCCCCCAATGATCCGTGGGAACCGCTTGCCGCTTCGACCTCGCAGGTGTGGACCGATGACCACGCCTCCATCCTGCCGCATGTGCGCTGGCAAAACATCCTGGGAGTACCCAAGTGACCGGCCCCGACGTTTCGATCATTCCGATCCACGGCAAGACCCCGCGCATTCACGATAGCGCCTTCATCGCACCCGGCTGCCGGATCATCGGCGATGTCGAGATCGGACCTGACGCGTCGATCTGGTACAACTGCGTGTTGCGCGGCGATGTCAGCCGGCTGGTGATCGGCGCGCGCAGCAATATCCAGGACGGCACGGTGATCCATTGCGACAGCGCCATGCCCGGTGCTCCCGATGGTTTTCCCACGTTGATCGGCGATGACGTGCTGATCGGCCACATGGCGATGATCCACGGCACGGTGATCGAGGATCGCGGCTTCGTCGGCTTTGCGGCCCAGACGATGAATGGCTGCGTGATCGAGGCGGACGGGATGCTCGCCGCCGGCGCGCTGCTCGCTCCGGGCAAGCGCATACCCTCGCGCCAGTTGTGGAGCGGAAGGCCGGCCACTTTCATGCGCGACCTTGATGACCGGATGCTTGCCGGGCTCCAGCTTGGCGTGGCGCACTACGTCGAGAACGGAAGGCACCATCAGGCCGCGATCGACGATCTTCGCGATGGCGCGGCCCAGGCCTGATTTCCCTGCCGCCGAAGCGATCCGCGCCCTTGCCAATGACGAAGGGCGGCTGGCGCTGCGCGTCACGCCGGGCGCCCGGGTGGAGTCGGTAGAGATCGGCGAGGGCAGGGTGCTGGTGAAAGTCCGGGTCAAGCCCGAGGACGGCAAGGCCAATGCCGCCGTACTCGAACTGCTGGCCCAGGCGCTGGGCGTGGCGACGTCACGACTTCAGATGTTGCGCGGCGCAACTGGGCGCGACAAACTGGTGCGGATCAGTTGATCCCATCGCGCGAAAGGCGCGCCAGCGCCGCTTCAAGGCTGGCGACGCGCTCCGCTCCGGCGAATCGCGGGGTGGAGCGGGCAAGTGTCTCCCACACCGGGCGCGGCATGTCGCACAAGATCACGCGGGCTCCGCGGGCATGGGCTTCACGCACGAAACTCTCCAGAACGTGAACGCCTGACGAATCGATATAGGGCACGCGATCGAGCCGCAGGATGACCGCGCGCGGAACATTGCCGATGCGGTTCAGGGTTTCGAGCATTTCACCCGCAACGCCGAAGAACATCGGCCCGGCGATGCGGAACACCTCGACTCCAGCGGGAAGGCTGGCGCGCTGTTCAGGGTCCTCAAGGCTCTGGTCGTCAGCCAGCACACCGGTCGATTCGCTCATCCGGGCCATGAACAGCAGCGAAGCGAGCGTAACGCCCACGCCGATGGCCATGGTCAGGTCGACCAACACCGTCAGGCCAAAGGTCAGCAACAGCAGCGCCCGTTCGCCCGCGTCCATCCGCATCAGGCTGCGGAAGCGGTCAACCTCGCTCATTCCCCAGGCGACCATCAGCAGGATCGCCGCCAACGCGGTCATCGGCACATAGGCGACCAGGCCACCCGCGATCAGCAGGATAACCAGCAGGAACACCGCATGCATCATCCCCGCCACCGGGGTTTTCGCCCCGGCGCGAATGTTGGTGGCGGTGCGGGCGATTGCGCCTGTTGCGGGCAATCCGCCGAACAGCGCGGAAGCGATATTGGCGACGCCCTGTCCGACCAGCTCCTGACCCGGACGATGCTTGTACCCGGTCATGCCGTCGGCGACCACGGCGGAAAGCAGCGCCTCGATCCCGGCAAGGAAAGCGATGGTGAAGGCCGAAGGCAGAACCTCGCGGAACATGGCTGGCGAGAAGGCGGGGAGGTGCGGCGCCGGAAGCGTCGTCGGCATGTTCGGGAAGCGTTGGCCCACCGTTTCGACCGGAAGATGCAACAGGATCACCGCGAGCGCCGCGGCGATCACCGCGATCAGGTAGCCCGGCAGGCGTGGTGCGTAACGACGCAGGGCGAGAATCAGGGTCAGAGTTCCCGCTCCCACCGCCAGCGTCGGCCCGGAAACAGTTCCGATCGCGTGCAGGTAGGCTTCCCACTTGCCGAGAAATTCCGCCGGAACCTTGCCGGCCTTGAGGCCGAGGAAATCCCCGATCTGGCTGGAGGCGATGATCACCGCGATTCCAGCGGTGAAGCCGGTGACGACCGGCATCGGCACAAAGCGCATCAGCTTGCCCAGCCCCGCATAGCCCGCGGCGATCAGGATGATTCCGGCAAGCCCTGTAGCCAGCACCAGTCCAGCATAGCCGTGGGTTGCGATCACCCCGGCGACGACCACCACGAAAGCGCCGGTCGGCCCCCCGACCTGAACGCGGCTGCCGCCCAGCGCGGATATGAGGAATCCGGCAATGATCGCCGTGACCAACCCCTTGTCGGGCGAAGCGCCGCTGGCGATGCCCAGCGCCATGGCGAGGGGCAGGGCGACGATGGCGACGGTCAGGCCAGCCAGCGCATCGGCGCGGAAACGCTTCAGGTCATATCCTTCGCGCAGGACGATCAGCAGTTTGGGTTGCATGGTTCGCATCTAGCGCAACGGGACCCCTATGATGAATTTCAAGACTGTGCTGTCGGCGCTGCCGCTATAGCCTTTGCCGATGCCAATGTTCACATCCCATTTCCCCAGCGCGGCGTCCAGTACCGCGAAAGTCGAATGCCCTGCTCCGGCTGGATGGATGTCGCTGAGCGGGCCGAGGCCATTGTAGCTTTCCATTCCCACGGCCACCCTGGGCGAAAGGCGATAGGCCAGCTTGCTGGCGATCTCCGCTTCCGCCGGTGCCGAGGCGGGACCGCTGATCTTGAAACCGAGGTTGGCGTTGACGGCGGCGACAATGCGATCGTTGCGCCAGCCCGCGATCAGCTTCATTTCGCCGTTCCATGGATTCTGGTCGATTCTGTGGCTGACCCGCCCGACTTCAAGGTTGGCTCCCCAATAGAACCCGCGTGCGCCGTGCGGGGCGACCCATTTGAGCCGCATCTTCGCGCCTTGCGTTCGTGGCGTCCCATCCGCGGCAAGCGTCGCCAACGGGACATAGGCGCCCAGTTCGAAGCCGTGACCCAGGCCCACCGACAATTCGGGCGTAAACCGCCAACGGTGGAGCGGGCTCTCCTCACCGGGATAGCTGGCACGCCCGTCACCATCGGCGACATAGTTGATGTGCAGGTCAAGGCCGATCTCGCCCGGTGCACCCATTTCGTCCTGATAGACCTGGATCTCCTCGTCGGCGGCCAGCGCCGGGCGGGCGACGCAGGCCATCGCGGCGACGGCCAGCATGCGGATTGGCGACATTGTGATGAATTCCCAGTGACCTGAACCCTCGCCCGAGCAGTGCGCCGGACGTGGCCCTGCGTCAATCCCGGGACATGCCCTTGGCCATGCGTTCCAGTACGTCGGCCATGGTCTCGGCAATCGTGCGGTCCGCCACTTCGGTTTCGGCCAGGGCGCGCCGCATCGCTTCGGCCCATTGCGCCGCCGTCGCGCGGCCGATGGGGAAGGGTGCGTGCATCGACATCATGCATTTACCGGGGTTGGCGTCGAACCAGTCGCGCGGGCCACCGGCCCATCCGGCGAGGAATCGCGGCAAGGCCGCACGCATCGGCGCAAGGTCGGCCGCGTGCATTGCCCGCAGTTCGGCATAGGCCGGGTCCTGCTCCATAAGGTCGTAGAACCGGTCGGTCACGGCCTGTAATACGCGATGCCCGCCGATTCGCTCGAACGGCGATGCGACGGCAGGTGCTTCGGCAGTGACGGTCTCGGTCAAGATGGGCTCCGGATAGAGTGCGGCGAGGGTCGGATTACCGCACCTCGCCGCCTCTCGCCTTGATCACGATCAATCCGTCTCGCCGCTGGGCTCCGGTGCGGCCTTGGGTTTGCCCCGGGCCTTCTTCGCTGCCTTGGCCTTCAGCTCCTCGCTCTTGGCCTTGGCGCCGCGCGGCAGCTTGGGCGGGGCCGGGGTCAGTTCGAAGGCCAGTGCGGGTTGTCCCGCCTCATTGGCCTTGATCGAAACGTGAACCTCGCCGCCGTGGCGCAGTTTGCCGAACAGCAGTTCCTCGGCCAGCGGCTGCTTGACCTTCTCCTGGATCAGACGGGCCATCGGCCGCGCGCCATAGAGCTTGTCATAGCCGCGCGCGCCCAGCCATTCGCGCGCATCGCTGTCGAACTGGATATGGACGTTCTGCTCGGCCAGTTGCAGCTCGAGCTGAAGCACGAACTTGTCGACCACGCGGCTGATCGTCTCCTTGCCGAGGTAGGCGAAGGGCACGATCGCATCGAGCCGGTTGCGGAATTCGGGGCTGAACATCCGCTTCACCGCCTCGTCGCCGGCGTCTTCCTTGGAGACGTCGCCGAAACCGATGCCCTGGCGCGCCATGTCGCTTGCCCCGGCGTTGGTGGTCATGATCAAGATGACGTTGCGGAAATCCACCGTCTTGCCGTGGTGGTCGGTCAGGCGGCCGTTGTCCATCACCTGCAACAGGATGTTGAACAGGTCGGGGTGGGCCTTCTCGATCTCGTCGAGCAGCAGCACGCAATGCGGCTGCTGGTCGACCGCGTCGGTGAGCAGGCCGCCCTGGTCGTAGCCGACATATCCCGGAGGCGCGCCGATCAGGCGGCTGACCGAATGGCGCTCCATATATTCTGACATGTCGAAGCGCTGGATCGGAATGCCCAGGATGTCGGCGAGCTGCTTTGCCACTTCGGTCTTGCCGACGCCGGTGGGGCCGCTGAAAAGGAACGATCCGATCGGCTTGTCTGGATCGCGCAGCCCCGCGCGGCTGAGCTTCATCGCGCTCGACAGCACCTCGATCGCCTGGTCCTGACCGAACACGACGCGCTTCAGGTCCCGCTCAAGATGTTCGAGCGCCTGGCGGTCGTCGGTCGAGACGGACTTGGGCGGAATGCGCGCCATCGTGGCGATCACCGCCTCGATCTCGCGCCCGGTGATGGTCTTTTTGCGGCGGCTGGGCGGCACCAGCATCTGCATCGCGCCCACTTCGTCGATCACGTCGATCGCCTTGTCGGGCAGCTTGCGGTCGTTGATGTAGCGCGCCGACAGTTCCACCGCGGTCTTGATCGCCTCGGGCGTGTACTTGACCTTGTGGTGTTCCTCAAAGGCAGAGCGCAGGCCCTTGAGGATCTTGATCGTATCCTCGATCGTGGGTTCGTTGACGTCGATCTTCTGGAACCGGCGCAGCAGTGCGCGGTCCTTTTCGAAGTGGTTGCGGAATTCCTTGTAGGTGGTCGAGCCGATGCAGCGGATCGTCCCGCCCGAAAGCGCGGGCTTCAAGAGGTTCGAGGCATCCATCGCCCCGCCGCTGGTCGCACCGGCGCCGATCACGGTGTGGATCTCGTCGATGAACAGCACCGCGTTGGGCAGCTTTTCCAGCTCGGAGACGACCTGCTTGAGGCGTTCCTCGAAATCGCCGCGATAGCGCGTACCGGCCAGCAGTGCGCCCATGTCGAGCGAGTAGATCACCGCCTCGCTCAATACCTCGGGCACTTCGCCCTCGACGATCTTGCGGGCGAGGCCCTCTGCAATCGCGGTCTTGCCGACGCCGGGATCACCGACATAAAGCGGGTTGTTCTTCGAACGGCGACATAGGATCTGGATCGTCCGGTCAACCTCCGGCCCGCGGCCGATCAGCGGATCGACCTTGCCGGCCAGCGCCTTGTCGTTGAGGTTGACGCAGAACTGGTCGAGCGCGGAATCCTTCTTGCCATCCTTGGCCTGGGCCTTTTCTTCCTGCGCCGGGGTTTCGGGCGTCTCGGATCCCTGCGGCGAGCGCTCCTCGACCCGCTTGCCGCCCTTGCCGATGCCGTGGCTGATGTAGCTTACCGCGTCGAGTCGGCTCATGTCCTGCTGCTGGAGGAAATAGACCGCGTAGCTGTCGCGTTCGGAGAACAGCGCAACCAGCACGTTGGCACCCGTGACCGTGTCCTTGCCCGAGGACTGAACGTGCAGAATCGCACGCTGGATGACGCGCTGGAATCCGGCCGTGGGTGCCGGATCGCCCTTTTCTTGCGTCTTAAGTGATTGATATTCCTGATCAAGGTATTGTTTTACCACCTCGCCGAGTTCGCCGAGGTCAACCCCGCAGGCCTGCATGACTTGCGCCGCATCGGGATCGTCGATCAGCGCGAGCAACAGGTGCTCCAGCGTCGCATACTCGTGACTGCGTTCCGAGGCGTTGGCGAGCGCGGAATGCAGCGTCTTTTCGAGGCTCTGGGCAAAACTAGGCATTTATGCGGTCTCTTTCAGGATGAAACTTGGCTCCGGCTGGTGTGTTTCGCCTTGCCGGAGAATATGAACGGCCATGGTTAACCAAACCTATATGGGAAGGGGTGGCGCGCACGAAAAGGGCGGCGCTGTCCATCAGTCGGTTCGTGGCCGGAACAAGGCATCGGCGGCGGCGCGATGCACGCTGGCCTTGTCGCGATGGGCGCGCACCCTGGCGATCTCGGCCTCCAGCATGGCAATGCGCTCGGCCAATTCATCCTGCGAATAGGCGTCGAGCACTTCCTTCGCCAGCTTGCTGGCTGCATCGCCTTTCGTGCGGGGCAGATCGTCTTCCATCCGAATGACAGAATCGGATCACTTGCCCTTGCTGTCAACACGGTGCAGCGATAGGGCGCAAGAAGTGGCGAAACGGCAACAGCGTCGCGCGACAGGGGCAGGGCATGACAGGGCAACTACCTGAAACCATGACGGCAATCGGTTTCGACGCACCGGGCGCGCCCGAGGTGCTGCGCCCCGAAACGGTGTCGGTGCCATTGCCGGGAAAGGGGCAGGTGCTGATCCGGGTCGCCTTCGCAGGCGTCAACCGCCCCGACGTGATCCAGCGGCAGGGCTTCTACCCGCCGCCGCCCGGCGCCTCGCCCATTCTCGGGCTGGAGGTTTCCGGAACTGTCGTCGCGGTGGGCGAGGAAGTCGACGCAGCGATGCTCGGCCAGCAGGTCTGCGCGCTGGTTGCGGGCGGAGGCTATGCCGAATTCTGCCTGGCGGAAGCCGCGGTTTGCCTGCCGGTTCCCGCCGGGCTCCCGCTCGACCAAGCGGCGGCATTGCCCGAAACGCTGTTCACCGTCTGGCACAACGTGTTCGAGCGCGGCTACGCCAGCGAGGGTGAAACCATGCTGGTCCATGGCGGCACCAGCGGCATCGGCTCGATGGCGATCATGCTCGGCAAGCTGATGGGCCTGACCGTGATCGTCACTTGCGGAGGGGCGGACAAGTGCACCGCCGCGCTGCGAATCGGCGCGGCCCATGCGATCGACTACAAGGCGGTGGATTTCGTCGAGGAGGTCGCGCGGATCACGGACGGCAAAGGCGTCCAGCTCGTGCTCGACATGGTTGCCGGCGACTATGTCGCGCGCAACCTCAAGTGCCTTGCCGATGATGGCCGCCATGTCACGATTGCGGTTCAGGGCGGATTGCAGGCGACGATCAACATGGCCGAGGTGATGCGCCGCCGCCTGACCCTGACCGGATCGACGCTGCGCCCGCGCTCCGATCAGTTCAAGGCGCTGCTTGCCCAGGAAATCGCCCGCTACGGCTGGCAATGGGTCGAGGTGGGCGAGCTGCGCCCGGTCATGGACCGCACCTTCCCGCTGGCGGACGCCGCCGCCGCGCACGCCAGGATGGAAGCGGGTAGTCACATCGGCAAGATCGTTCTGGCTGCCGGGTAAACGGCGCACGCTTCAGTTGTGATACGGCTGGCGGTCCGGTTCGGCGGAGTTCGCGTTGTCCGTCGCTCCTCCGTCGCGCTTGCGGAATTCGCCGCGTTCAGCGCGTTCGGTGTCCTCGGAGATTCGCACGAAGGCGGCATAAATGGTTTCGGGGGGCGATGCGCCTCAACGGAGAAGTCGGGACTTCCGCGCGCCACGAAGCCGCCGCCCATTGCCGCGGCGATCGCCGCGCCCACTGCACTTGCCGGTCCGATTCGCATCTGCCACCCGCGCTCGTTCGCCCTGCGCTTCGGCCCACGCCCCAGTGTTTAAATCTTCCTGACCTTGCCCGGCGCGGAGATTTGTCATAAGGCGCTAGCGAACGGCCGCTCCGCAAGGGGCGGCCCTATCTATTTCCGCCGGAGAAAACCGTGACCCAAGCCACCCCGCTCATGCCGCACGCCACCGCTTCGTGGCTGGTCGACAATACCGCCTTGTCGTTCGAGCAGATCGCCGAATTCTGCGGGCTGCACATCCTTGAGGTGCAGGCGATGGCGGATGACCTGGCCAGCAGCAAGTACACCGGGCGCGATCCGGTCCGCGCGGGCGAGCTGACCATGGGTGAAATCGAGAAGGGCCAGGTTGATCCCAACTATGCGCTCAAGATGCAGAAGGCGCCGGTCACCGTCAGCCGCACCAAGGGGCCGCGCTACACGCCGGTATCGAAGCGCCAGGACAAGCCCGACGGCATCGCCTGGATCCTGCGCAATCACCCCGAGATTTCGGACGCGCAGATCGGCAAGCTGATCGGCACCACCCGCAACACCATCGCCGCGATCCGCGATCGCAGCCACTGGAACATCGCCAACATCCAGGCGAAGGATCCCGTCACCCTCGGCCTGTGCAGCCAGCGCGAGCTTGACGCCATCGTTGCCAAGGCGGCGAAGAAGGCCGGGCTTGACGATCAGGCGGGTGACGATGCCCGGCTCGGCGACGATCGCGTGGCGCTTATCGAGGAGCTGCGCGCCGAGCGTGAGGCTCATGCCAAGGCCGCGTCGGAAGCCGCGCAGGAAGCCGAGGCCCAGGCCTGGCTTGAAGCCAAGCGCGCCGCGGAGGCTGCGGGCGAGGAATAATCCCCGCCAGCCTTCGGCTTTGCTTGCCCTTTCGCTCGCCGAAGGGTTAAGATGCTAACATGAATGTAAATAGTCCAATCGCCGAGCCTTGGCGTGCGCGTTACGCGCACCCCTGTCCATGGGCGATGGACCTGCCGCCGCTTTCGCTGCCAGGCCTTTTTGCCGATGCGGCCAGCGCCCGCGGCGATGCCCCGCTGGTCGAGTTCATGGGGCGGCGTTTCAGCTACGCTGAACTGCATGCCGAGGCCATGGCCTTCGCCGCCGGGCTGCAGGCGCTGGGGGTTGAAAAGGGCGACAGGGTCGGGCTGTTCCTGCCCAACGTGCCGATCTATGTCTCGGCCTATTACGGTGCGATGATCGCGGGGGCCGTGGCGGTCAATTTCAGCCCGCTCTACACTGCGCCCGAACTGGAAGCGCAGGTCGCCGATTCCGGTGCGCGCGTGCTGGTGACGATCGATTCGTCTGCCTTGCTGCCAACCGCGCTGGAAGTCCTGGCGGGATCGTCACTGGAACGGTTGATTGTCGGATCGCTGGCGGCGATGCTGCCGTGGTCGAAGGGGCTGGCGTTGCGGCTGGTCGGGCGCAAGTCGCTCGCCCGCATCCCGGCCCAGCCTGACGTGCTGCGCTGGGAAGCCGCGCTCGGCGATCACCCGCCCGCGCCCGTAGCGATCGACCCGGACGAGGATCTGGCCCTGCTGCAATACACCGGCGGCACCACCGGCACCCCCAAGGGGGCGATGCTGACGCACCAGAACCTCACCGCCAACGCGCGACAGGTCCAGGCGATCGATCCGCGCAAGGGTGAGCGCGACGTGATCATGGGCGTGCTGCCCCTGTTCCACGTTTTCGCCAACGTCTGCGTACTCAATCGCACAGTGGCCAACGGTGGCTGCATCGCCATGCTGCCGCGCTTCGAAGCCCGACAGGCGCTCAAGACGCTGGAGCGGGTCCAGGCGACCGCGATGCCCGGCGTCCCGACCATGTACCAGGCGCTGCTTGATCATCCCGATCTGGCCAAGACCGACTTTTCCTCGCTCAGGGTGTGCATATCCGGCGGCGCTCCGCTGCCCGGGCCGCTCAAGGAGCGGTTCGAGAAGGCTACGGGCGCGCGGCTGATCGAGGGCTACGGCCTGACCGAGACATCGGGCGTGGTTTCAACCAATCCGTATGAGGGCGTCGATCACATCGGCACGATCGGCCAGCCGATTCCCGAAACGCGTATTCGCCTGCTCGACAAGGAAGACCCGACCCGCGATGCGCCGGAAGGTGAGCCGGGTGAGCTGGCGATCCAGGGGCCGCAGGTGATGCGCGGCTACTGGCGGCGCCCCGAAGCGGCGGTCGATGCTTTTGCCGAGCGGCCCGATGGACGCTGGCTGCGCACGGGCGATGTCGCGACGCTGGATGCGGATGGCTTCATCACCATCGTCGATCGCATCAAGGACATGATCGCGGTTGGCGGGTTCAAGGTCTTTCCCAGCCAGGTCGAGGGAGCACTGGAACAGCATCCCGCGGTAAAGGAGGTGCTGGTGATCGGCGTGCCCGACGCCTACCACGGCGAAACGCCCCGCGCCTATGTGACGCTGAAGGACGGCGCGAGCGAACGCGGCGAGGACCTGCGCGACTGGCTCAACGCCCGGATCGGCAAGCACGAACGGGTCGATCGGGTGGTGGTGCGCGATGCCTTGCCCAAGACCATGATCGGCAAGCTCGACAGGAAGGCGCTCAGGGCAGAGGTAGGCCGGGAGACCTGATCATCGCGCGGGCTTCGACGGCCCGCGCCGGAGCCTGTCGAGAAGATGCCGGTGCCGAGCCCAGCCGCTCAGCTCGCGGTCAGGCTCACCACGGTCGAATCCTCGCCAGCGGCACGCGGGGCGAAACGCCCCTCGACCTGGGCGCCCTGTTCGATCGTCAGCGAATCGTAATGGACATCGCCATGAATCCGCGCCGACTTGAGGATCACCAGGTCGCGCGCCGCGATCGTGCCGCGCACCGTGCCCGACAAGCGCGCGGTCTCGGTCTTGACCGCACCGACGATCTCGCTGCCCTCGCCCTGGACCAGCGAAGTGCAGGTGACGTCACCCTCGACATGACCGTCGATGTGAAGATCGGCAGAGGCGTGGACGTCGCCGGTGATGCGGATGTCGGAACCGAACACGGAAAAGGTCGAACTGGCCATGGTCTTACCCTGCGGTCTGGGCGCCGCCACGGGCGCGGATTTCTTCGAGAACATGGGGCGCTGCCTCCAGGAATGGGCGGGG
>JAGWUU010000343.1 GCA_028868335.1 Sphingomonadales bacterium
CAACCGCGCCTACGAGCCGCTGCTGTTCGACGTGGATACCGTACCCTTCCCCGTAAATGGCGGAGAACAGGCGACTTTCGATGCGCTGGAGGCGGCCTGCAAGGCGGGGGCGGCGGCCTTTATCGTCGAGCCGCTGGTGCTCGGCGCAGGGGGGATGCTGGTCTATTCGCCCGCCGTGCTGGCCGAGATGCGGCGGATCTGCGCGGCACACGAGGTGCTGTTCATTGCCGACGAGGTGATGACCGGGTGGGGCCGGACCGGGACTCTGCTGGCCTGCGAGCAGGCCGGCGTCACTCCCGACTTGCTTTGTCTTTCCAAGGGCTTGACCGGCGGCGCGATTCCCTTGGCGGTGACCATGGCGAGCGAGGCGATCTGGGACGCGCACTTCTCCGCCGACCGGGGGCAGATGTTCTTCCACTCCTCCAGCTACACCGCCAACCCGATCGCCTGCGCGGCGGCCAACGCCAACCTCGCGATCTGGCGAGAGGAGCCGGTCGGCGCGCGGATCGCCCTGCTTGCCGAGCGGCAGGCGGCTGGCCTTGCCCGCCTTTCCAGTCACCCCCGGATTGCCAACCCGCGCCAGCTTGGCACCATCATCGCGATGGAGGTCGAAACGGCGGACGAGGGCTACCTCTCCGATCTCGGCCCGCGCCTGAAGGCGGCCTTCAGTCGGCGCGACGTGCTGCTGCGGCCTCTGGGCAATACGATCTACGTCATGCCGCCCTATTGCATCGAGAGCAGCGATCTCACCCGCATCCATGATACGATCCTCGATGCCGTGGACAGCGTGGTGGCCGGGCGGGAATGAGGGCGCCTGCTGGTCGGGTTCCTTCCCCAAGGTGACAGTTCCTGCGGGCACCCTGTCCCGCACGTCCAGTTAAAAACATTAAAAATCAATAACATGGTAGTTAGGGCGACAGACAGAACCGGACACCTGTGTCCGGGCTAAAACATAATATTATCAACGTGTTGATGAAGGAAAGGTGACACATTGTCGTTTTTTCGGAGCAAGTCCGCCTGTGGTCGTCCGGATTGTCAAAGGGCGGTAGCGATACGATCGCGCGCAGCGTGACAGGTTCAAGGGGAGTAGGAAAGCGGCGGAGGGTACGGTGGGCGAGCAATTTCCGGCGCTTAGCCCGTTTCGCACTTTGACAGCGCGGGCCATTGGGGCAATCAAGGGCAAATGACAGAAAACATCGAAGAAAAGCGGCTGCACCGCCGCCGGTTCTACAAGGCCGAGCAGGAAGCCGGCTTCGTCGAAGCCCATCGCCATGACACGCCGCAGACGCGCGACCCGGCCTACCGCCTGGCCTTTCGCGACATCGACTTCCTGCTGCGCGAGGAACTGCGTCCGGTCCGATTCCAGCTCGAATTGCTCAAGTGCGAGATGTTGCTGGACGAGGCCAAGATCGGATCGACCCTGGTGTGCTATGGTTCGGCCCGCATTCCCTCGCCCGAAAAGGTCGGCGAGCTGATTGCCGCGGCAACCACGCCCGATCGGCTTGCCGTCGCCGAACGGCTGACGGAAAAGGCCAAGTACTATGAAGTGGCGCGCGAACTGGCACGGATCGCCTCAAGCTGCGGGATCGTCGAGAACGGGATGCGCCAGTTCGTCGTCTGCTCCGGCGGCGGCCCCTCGATCATGGAGGCGGCCAATCGCGGCGCGGCGGACGTCGACGCGGAAACGATCGGGCTCAACATCGTCCTGCCGCATGAACAGGCGCCCAACCAATACGTCACCCCGCACCTCGCCTTTCAGTTCCACTACTTCGCGCTGCGCAAGATGCACTTCCTGTTGCGCGCCAAGGCGGTGGCGGTGTTCCCCGGCGGGTATGGCACCTTTGATGAATTCTTCGAACTGCTCACCCTTGTCCAGACCGGCAAGATGAAGCCGATTCCGATCCTGCTGTTCGGGCGCGATTTCTGGAACAGGGTCATCAACTTCGATGCCCTGGCCGATGAAGGCGTGATCAACCGCGCCGACCTCGATCTGTTCCACCGCGTCGAAACCGCCGGTGAAGCCTGGGCGAAGATCGTCGAGTTCTATGACCTCGATTGCTGAACGGGACAGACTTTAGAGCCTGTCTTGATTTGGCTGAATCGCCCTTCCCCGACGGGGAAGGGCTTTGAAGCTTCAATCTAATCAGGACAGACTTTAGCCACGCGCCTCGGTGTGTCCCAACGGCCCGTGCCCCGCGCCGAAACCCGGCGCGGCGCGCAGGGCGGAGCGGACGAACAGCCGCGCCCGGTCGACCGCTTCGGGCAGGGCCAGGCCCTTGCCGAGATAGGTCGCGATCGCGCTCGATAGCGTGCAGCCGGTGCCGTGGGTGTGGCGGGTGTGGATGCGGGTGCCGGCCATGACGTGCGGCGGCTGGCCCGGCAGGACCAGCACGTC
>JAGWUU010000066.1 GCA_028868335.1 Sphingomonadales bacterium
GCCACGGTCTGCAGCGCCTCGATCTCGACTTCCTCGTAGCGGCGCGGATCGACGTGCTGGACGCACAGCACCCCCACCGCCCGTTCGCGCCGGACGATCGGCACCCCGGCGAAGGAGTGGAACTTGTCCTCGCCGGTTTCGGGCCGGTACGAGAAGTCTGGGTGGGCTGTAGCCTCTGCAAGGTTCAGCGTTTCGATGTTTTCCGCGATCGTCCCGACCAGGCCTTCGCCGATCGCCATGCGGGTGACGTGGACTGCTTCCTGCGCCAGCCCGCGCGTCGCGAACAACTCAAGCATCCCTTCACGCAGCAGATAGATCGAGCAGACCTCGCTATCGAGGCCTTCGCCGATCACCTCTACCACGGTGTTGAGCTTGGCCTGGGCGTGAGAGCGCGAGGCCATCACGTCATGCAGGCGGGTCAGGATCGTGCGGGCGGCGGAAACAGCGCTGGGAGCGGACATGGCACAACCCTAACGCAAAGCACCGTCCATGAAAACGCGCGATACCGGGAATTTGCTGGAAGTTTTCCCGACCGGCGCGCGCGGCTGCGAAACCGCGCCCGCCGGACGGTGAACAGCCCTAGAAGTGGGCCATCTCCTCCTTGATCCTCAGCTTTCGCTTCTTGAGCGTCTGGATAATCGTCAGGTCAGGCAACGGGCGGCTCTGTTCTTCTTCGATTTGCCGTTCGATTCCGGCATGTTTGAGCTGCAAGGCGCTGACGTGCGACTGTTCCATATGAGCGTCTCCTTATCGCTGGCCCCCAAGAGGCCGCAGAGTCCCTTTCCGGTCCCGACTCGGAAACCGGCGGGTCGCTGCGATTGTCAGGTAAGCATATTAAGCTTATCTTGCGAAGCACCTTGCGCAAGCCGATGCGGCGAGCCTTGGCGATGTTACGATGAGCCGGGCGAAAAGCTGGCGGTGGGAGGCCGCGCGTGAACGAAGAGGAAATGCGCAAGCGACTTGAAGTGCTGAGGATCGAACACCGCGATCTTGACGCGGCGATCGACGCGCTGACAAACGGAGGCAGTGGCGATCAGTTGCAGATCGCCCGGCTGAAGAAGCGCAAACTCAAGCTCAAGGACCAGATCGCGATGATCGAGGACTATCTAATCCCTGATATCATTGCCTGATTGCAGTTTGGCCCAAGACCCGCTTCGTCGGGTTTCCTGCACGGCGTAACGTCCCTTGGCGGGACAGTCCCAAAATGGTGTGAGAAACTGCCATCGAAGCAATTGGCAGAGGCGATTCTTCGCGCCTATCGAACCGCAATGGCAACGCCTGCATCTATCAATCCGCGGATCGTCGAAGGGCTCTATTGCGAGGCTCTGGCCCTTTCCGACGAAGTGCGCTCGGCCTTTGCGGAGCATGGTCGGTTTGATCGCGACGAGGATGCCGATCTCGCCAAGGTCGCCCTGTCGTGCGAGGCGCTGCGCACCACCACCCGGATGATGCACGCGGTCGCCTGGCTGCTCAACCACCGCGCCTTCTTCGCTGGCGATCTGACTGAATTCCAGTTGCGTCGGTACGGCAAGCTGGTCGATTTTCACGAAGGCGATCCCGAACATCTCGCGCGCCTCGATCCCGAAATGCGCGAGCTGATCCGCGCGACCGAGCGTTTCCATGCCCGGCTCAAGCGGCTCGACAACGGTTGGCGCGAGCGCGACCCCGGCACGCCGAGCGCGATCGCCCGCCTGCGCGAGCGGCTGGCCCAGCAATCGGGTCGTCTCGGCTAGAGTCAGCGTTTAGGTCGCTGCCAGCGCCTTGGCCCAGGCAGCGCGCCGGGCGGCGATGTCGGTCGGGGCGGGCGTAAACCGGGTGACGGCCCCGCGCATTGCGCTGGCGGCGTGGTCCAGCGAATCGAACAGCCCTGCCCCCACCCCGGCCAGCATCGCCGCGCCTAGCGCGGTTGTTTCGACGAAGGCCGGACGCTCGACCTGGATCTGCAACACATTGGCCAGATCCTGCGCCATCCAGTCGTTGGCGCTCATCCCCCCGTCGATCCTGAGCGAGGTCCATGCCGCGCCGTCAGCCGCAAACGCCTCGGCCAGTTCGAGCGTCTGCATTGCCATCGATTCCAGAGCGGCACGGGCAATATGCGCGCGCGTGGTGGCAAGGCTCATACCCGTGATCACGGCGCGCGCCTCGGGCCGCCAATGCGGCGCGCCCAGTCCGGACAACGCGGGAACGATCGTCACCCCTCCGTTGTCCCCGACCGAGCGGGCAAGCGCCTCGCTTTCAGCGGCGCTGCCGATCAGGCCCAGGCCATCACGCAGCCACTTGATCAGGCTGCCCGCGACGAAAACCGAACCTTCGAGCGCATAGGTCCGCCGCCCGCCAAGCTGACACAGCACTGTGCCCAGCAGGCGGTTGGCCGAATGCGGCACGACCCCGCCCATGTTGGCAAGGACGAAAGCCCCGGTTCCATAGGTCGCCTTGGTTTCACCCGGCGAAAGGCAGCCCTGGCCGAGAGTTGCCGACTGCTGATCCCCGGCCATGCCACAGATCGGGATCGCGCCGCCGAACAGTACCGGGTCCGTGCTGCCGAAATTGCCCGCGCAATCGACAACCTCGCCCAGCGCGGCGCGGGGCACGCCGAACAGGTCGCACAGGCCGTCGTCCCAGCTCGAGCCGGCAAGCGGCAGCAGCAGGGTGCGGCTGGCGTTGCTGGCGTCGGTCAGGTGCGCGCCCCCGGTGAGCCGGGCGACCAGCCAGTCCTCGACCGTCCCCAGCGCCAGCCGCCCCGCCCCGGCCGCTTCAGCGACGGCGGGGATATTGTCGATCAGCCAGCGCATCTTGGTCGCCGAGAAATAGGGATCGAGCAGCAACCCGGTGCTGGCCTGGACCGCGGACTCAAGCCCCCGCTCTTTCAATGCGGCGCAGGCATCGGCGGTGCGCCGGTCCTGCCAGACCAACGCGCGGTGCAGGGGGAGCAGGCTCTGCCGATCCCAGGCGACCACGGTTTCGCGCTGGTTGGTGATCCCGATGGCGGCGATCCGCCCGGCCCCACCCGCCGCCGCCACGGCGTCGCGCGCGCAGGCCAGGGTCTTGTCCCAAATCTCCAGCGCATCGTGTTCGACCCAGCCCGGCGCGGGATAGTGCTGGGTCAGCTCGCGCTGCGACAGGCCCGATGGTGTCCCGTCAGGGGCAAACAGCAGGGCTCGGGTAGAGGTGGTTCCGGCATCGAGAACAAGGATAAGCGGTTGGTCAGTCATTTCTGTCTCCCGCGGCCATCCTGCCGGTGCTTGGATTGTCGGGCAAGTGTCGCCATATGCCTGTCCATGGACGCTCCGCCCAAACCCTGGCCGACGGGCCTCGCCGAACTATGCGAACCGCTGGTGCGCCGCGTGCTGGCGCCCAATCCCTCGCACTACACCTATACCGGAACCCAGACCTATCTGGTTGGCGCGGGCGATGCGGTCGCGGTGATCGATCCCGGTCCGGCCGGAACCGGCATGGCTGGCCATGCCGATACCAACGGCGCCGGGCATGTCTATGCGATCCTTGCCGCCGTTGGCGATGCGCGGATCGCGGCGATCTTGTGCACCCACACCCACCGCGATCATTCCCCGGCCGCCGCCGAACTCAGGGCGCGCACCGGCGCGCCGATCATTGGCTGCGCCCCGCTGGCGATGGACGACGACGGCCCGCGCGCGGACACCGCCTTCGATCCCGACTATGCGCCCGATCGCGTGCTTGCCGATGGCGAGCGCCTGACCGGCCCGGACTGGACGATCGAGGCGGTCGCCACGCCCGGCCATACCAGCAACCACCTGTGCTACGCGCTGGTGGAAAGCGGTGCGCTGTTCACCGGCGATCACGTCATGGCCTGGTCGACCAGCGTGGTTTCGCCGCCTGATGGCGACATGCGAGCCTATATGGCCAGCCTCCAGAAACTCCACGATCGCGATGATCGCGTCTATTATCCGGCGCATGGCCCGGCCGTGGACAAGCCGCGCCAACTGGTGCGCGGGATGCTCGGCCACCGCCGCCAGCGCGAGGCGCAGATCCTGCGCCTGCTGGACAAGGGGCCGCAACAGATAACCGACATGGTGCCGGTGATGTACAAGGGCCTCGATCCACGCCTCACCGGGGCGGCGGGCCGATCGGTACTCGCCCACCTGGTCGACCTGCGCCATCAGGGCCGCGTCGAAAGCGAGGGGGACTTGTGGACGCTGACCGCCTGACATTGTCTCCCACCCGGCGCGGCGCACCGTGGATCGCCGTCGCGGGCGCGCTGGCGCTGGCCGGATGGCTCGGCTGGAAGGCCTATGGCCCGCGTGACCTGGGCGATCCGGTGGCGACCAGCCTGGTCGCGCTGGAAAAGCAGGACCGGCTGTCGGTCTTTTCCGCCCAGCTCTCCCCGGTGGTCGCCGCCGATGATGAGCGGATGTTCGGCATGCTCAAGAGCCGTCAGGTCGCGGTGATCCCGGCGCGCGTCGACTACACTGTCGACATGGCGGCGATGGGCCGCGACCGGATGAAATGGGACGCGGCGGCCAAGCGGCTCGACGTCACCCTGCCCCCGCTGCAACTGAGCAAGCCCAATCTTGACGAAGGCCATGCCCAGTACCTGCAGGAAGGCGTGTGGATCACCCGCGATGCGCAGGCCCAGTTAACCCGCGACAACACCCTGCTCGCCGAAAAGCAGGCCGCGCAGCAGGCCGCCAGTCCGGTGCTGCTCGATCTTGCCCGCAGCGCCGCAAAGGACGCGGTGCGCCAGAACCTGGCCATTCCGCTCAAGGTCGCAGGCTTTGGCGAGGTTACGGTGACGGTGCGTTTCGACGGGGAAACCGGCACGCCTTAACCGCCTTGCCCCGAACCGCATTCGCGCGCATCATCCCCCTCGCAGATGGGGTCGGCACTGTTGGGGAGGAATCTCTATGGCGACGCTTGCTGCGCGAAACCCTGTTCAATTCGATGTCCCCGCCGATGTGCGCTTTGCCGCGCGAACGGCAATACTCATGGCCGTAACGGTCGTTGTCGGCTTCTTCACCCAATGGGCAATGGGCCGGTCAACATTCGCCTCCCCGCTGCGCGTACACCTGCATGCCTTCGCATTCATGGGCTGGGTTGCGCTGTTCGTCACCCAGGGCCAGCTTGCCCTGCGCGGCGAGACGGCGTTCCACCGCAAGCTCGGCTGGATCGGCACCGCATGGCTCGCGCTGATGCTCGCCGCCGCGATCAACGTCATCGTGGCGATGACGCGCAACGGCACGGTGCCGTTCTTCTTCACCCCGCAGCAACTGCTCATCGCCGATCCGATGACCCTGCTCGCATTCGTCGGCCTGACCTTCGCGGCTGTCGCGATGCGGCGCAGGACCGATTGGCACGTTCGCCTTCACATCTGCGCAATGTCGGCGATCATGGCGCCTGCGTTCGGGCGGATGCTGCCGATGCCGCTGCTGGTGCCCTATGCCTTCGAAACCTCGGTGCTGTTCGGCATGGTCTTTGTCGTGGCCGGAATGATCCGCGACATGCGCAAGTACGGCACCGTCCATCCGGCGTGGTTGTGGGGCATCGGCGCTGTCGTCGTCACGGTCGGGCTGTCCGATGCGATCACCTATTCATCGGTGGGCAATGGCATCTACCGGACCGTGACCGCCGGTTATCCCGGCGAACGAATCCCCGGGCTCGAATTCCCCAAACCACCGCCCACGCCCTTGATCACCGGGCGCTAAGCGCCCATTAAAAGGGCATGACTGCCCAGCCACAATCCCTCACCGGCCTCGACCTGCGTGCCGAAATCGACCGCCTGCGCAAAGAGCGCAACGCGATCATCCTGGCGCACTACTACCAAAGGCCGGAGATCCAGGACCTCGCCGATTACGTCGGGGATTCGCTGGAGCTGTCGAAGAAGGCCGCCGCGACCGACGCGGAAGTGATCGCATTCTGCGGGGTCAAGTTCATGGCCGAAACCGCCAAGATCCTGTCACCGGAAAAGATCGTGGTCCTGCCCGATCTCAACGCCGGGTGCAGCCTTGAGGATTCGTGCCCACCGGAAAAGTTCGCCGCCTTCCGCGCCGCGCATCCCGATCACATCGCGCTGACCTACATCAACTGCTCGACCGAGGTGAAGGCGCTGTCCGACATCATTGTCACCAGCTCCAGCGCGGAGACGATCCTTGCGCAGATCCCGCCCGAACAGAAGATCATCTTCGGCCCCGACCGCCACCTTGGCGGTTACCTGTCCCGAAAGTTCGGGCGCGAGATGCTGCTGTGGCCCGGTGTGTGCATCGTCCACGAAGCGTTCAGCGAAACCGAGCTGCTCAAGCTCAAGGCCCAGCACCCCGGCGCGCCCGTCGCCGCGCACCCCGAATGCCCGCCACACATCGTCGACCACGCCGACTATGTCGGATCGACCAGCGGCATCCTCAATTTCGCCAAGCGCTTTGACGGCGACACGCTGATCGTCGCAACCGAACCGCACATCATCCACCAGATGCAGCTCGCCCTGCCCGGCAAGACCTTCATCGGCGCCCCCGGCGCGGATGGCCAGTGCGCCTGCAACATCTGCCCCTACATGGCGCTCAACACGCTCGAAAAGCTCTACCTCGCCCTCCGCGACCTCGAACCCCGGATCGAGATCGAGGAAGGGCTGCGACTTCAGGCCAAAAAGAGCCTCGACCGGATGCTGGAAATGGCCGGCGGGACGGTGGGCAAGGGGGACCTGGGCGCGCGGTAACCTGCACACCGCGCTCCGATCACCTCGAGAAAGCCGCGCGTTGTCCTGAGTGGCACGGAACGTCCCCTCTCCCCAAATGCGAGAGGCATCGGCGCCGACATTTCCCTACATCGCCGAAACGTGCCACACTGCCCGCAAGCACGTTCTTTGACATCGTCGGCACCCACGGATTTCCGCGCTTTTCACTGCCCCGCGGCAAACCGGACATTCAAAAAACGCGATCTGTCACCTTATTCGCCGCAACCTGCTGGCAAACAATCCTTTTCACCCCGGACACCCTGTCACTTTATGGCGCAGAAGCGTCAATTCACCGGTTCGTCAAACATCAGCGCCCTGACGTACTTCGCCGGGGGCGAACCATAGCTCAGCACCTTGTCGTGGTAGCGGCGCAGCGAGAAGCTGTTGCCCCACAGCTTCTCGGCCTCGGCGCGCAGGGCGAGGTGCTGCTGGTAGCCGCTGAAATATTCGAGCAACTGGGTTGATGAAAGACTCGCCCGGGTCCACTTGCCCGCCGCCTCGCGCTCCTGCTGGAACGCGCCCTCCATCATCAGCTTCATCGCCGCGGCCCGGCTCATGCCCTCGGTCTGGATGCCGATGTCGAGCAGGGTGTTGGTGATCGAGCGCAGCCGCATCTTGAGTACGGTAAGCTGGTAAAGCGGATCGCGGTCGAGGTAGCCCGCATCCTTCATCATCCCTTCGGCATAGACCGCCCAGCCTTCGACGAACGGACCCGATCCCAGATAGGCACGCAACACGTCGTCGGTGGCGTTGGCGTGATCGAGCTGGACGTAGTGCCCCGGCATCGCCTCGTGGATCGAGAGTTCGTGGATCATGTAGTCGTTGTATTCAGACAGGAAACTGTCGGCCTGGGCAGCGCTCCACTCCGCCGGGACCGGACTGACCGCGTAGAAATTCTGCTGTCCCTTGTCGAGCGGGCCGGGCGGATCGTTGTAGGCCACCGAAAAGCCCTGCTGGAACTTTGGCATCGTGATCACCCGGGTCGCGCCTTCGGGCATGGCGATGAGATCGTGGGCCCGGACGAATTCGGTCGCCTGGGCAAGCGTTTCGCGGGCGCGTTGCTCCAGTTTGTCGCGGCTGGGATGGTGTGCGTAGGACAACTTGAGTGCCGCCTCGATCACGGCCTGCTGCTGCGCCCCGGTCGGATCGTCCGGCATGGCGAGGGTCGAGCCGCCGGCCTTCAGTGCCTGACGCGCAACCTGGTACATTTCCGCGCGGGTCGCCGCAAAGGCGGTGAGCGCCTTGGCCTTGAGTTGCGGGCGCGGCAGACCGCCAACGATCGTGAAGGCCATCTTCTGGTCGTAGAGCTTCGGCCCCAACCGGAAGGTGCCCCTGGCGCCGGGCACCAGCACAGTATCCAGCCATTTCTGGTGCTGCGCCACGGCGGGCTTGAGCCGGGCGAAGGCAGCGTCGAAGCGGGCGCGGTCCGCAGCGTTGAGGGTATCGACGTGGGGCAGGAGCATGTCCTGCACGATCTCGATGATCCCGCTGTTCTGCTTGGCCGCCGTCTCGGCATAGACCTTGGGTACACGGGCGACGACAAGCTGGCGGCGCGCTTCGGCGAGGAACGCGGGAAGCTTCTCCATCCGCTCGGTCGCGTTGCGCAAGCGCTCGTCCCAAGGCGCGAAATCGCGGGCCGCAAGCCCATAGAGCGCCGAAGCTGCCGTGTCGTTGTAGGCCTGTGCGTTCCACGCCCATGGCTGAAGCACCTGGTCGGTCCATATCCGGTAGTTGAGATCGTTGACCAGCAGCGCGCGATCGACCTGATCATCGCGGTTCAGTTGCGCGGCCGGAATGCGCGTGGCGTCGGCGAGCAAACTGCGCCAGACTCGCAACCGTTCGGCACGCCCCGCGACGGTGATGTCCGGCAGCAGGGCATCATGGCGGTGATCGCCAACGACGGTCGCCTCGACCGGAGAGAGATGCATCGCCTCGGCCAGATAGCGGGCGACAACGGCGTCGAAGGCGGCATCGGCCTTGGTTGGAACCGTGCCGACCGCCACGGCGGGAGCGGCCATGGCAGCGGGTGCCGAGAACGAAAGAATAGCCAGGGCGGCAGCGTGGATCGGGCGCATCGGGAAATCCTCCTGCCCCTTGCTAGCGCCCCTTCACTCCTGCGTCGAGCGCGCCAGTGCCAGCGCTGCCGCGACCAGCGCCATGCCGAGAAAATCCTGCCAGCCAAGCACTTCGCCAAATGCCAGCCAACCCACTGCCACCGCGATCGCCGGTTGGCACAACAATGCGAGGCCGAAGACCATCGCGCTGAAATGGCGCAGCGAGAAGATCAGCAGTCCCTGCCCGATCACCTGGCTGACCAGCGCCAGTCCGATCAGCGGCAACCAGTGAAACGGCAACACCGGCTCGCCGAGAAGCAAGGCGTAAAGCAGAATGACCGGAGCGCCCGCCAGGCTCGACCAGGTCAGGATCGCCCAATTGCCGAGGCTTGCGCGCGGGCGCTTCATCAGGAGGATATAGCCCGAGTAGAGCAGGCCCGCGGTGAGGCAGAGCAAGTCACCGATCAGCGTGGTGCGGTCGATCTCGAACGAGCGACCGAGGAGGATAGCGGTGCCAGTCAGCGCCAGGGCAAAGGCCAACCATTCGTTCCCGCGCGGCCAGCGGCGCAGCGCTACCAGCCCGGCAGCCATGACGACAAGGCTTCCGGCATTGCCGAACAGGGTGGCGTTGCCCATCCGGGTGTAGTGAATTCCGATGTGCCAGGTTCCAAGATCGAGCGCGAAGAACGTCCCCGCTCCGGCGATCGAGGCCCAGACCGCAGGTGCATAGCCCGTCAGCCGCTGACCGCTGGACCGCGCGATCAACGCCAGCAGGGGCACCGCCAATGCCAATCGCCAGAACCCCGCCGATACCGGGCCGCTGTCTGCCACGCGCACGAACCACGGTCCCAGCGCAAGCGCGGCATTGCCGCCGACCAGCGCGGCAAAGTGCAGCGCATTCCGGTTTCTTTCCGCGGAAAGACGTGCCCCCGTTGTATTCACCATGGACACGCCTTAACTCCGCGCGGTCAATTGCAAAACGAAATTGAAGAGGTTCCGCATGCACGCTTCGCTGTTTCAGCCGATCCGCCTTGGCGCGATCGAGGCGCCCAACCGTATCCTGATGGCGCCTCTCACGCGGGGCCGTTCAGATTCCGGTTCCATTCCCAACGCCATGATGACCGAATACTATCGCCAGCGCGCCTCGGCCGGGCTGATCATCAGCGAAGCGACCGGAATCAGCCGCGAAGGATTGGGCTGGCCCGCGGCACCGGGCATCTGGAACGAAGCGCAGACCGATGGCTGGAAGGGCGTGACCGAAGCCGTGCATGACGCCGGTGGACGGATCGTGCTGCAATTGTGGCACATGGGACGACTGGTCCACCCCGATTTTCTGGACGGCATGGCGCCGGTTTCCGCCAGCGTCACCACCGGGCCAGACCACGCCCACACCCCAACCGGACGCAAGCCCTATGAGCCCGCCCGCGCCGCGACGCTCGACGACATCGCCCGGATCATCGACGACTACGGCAATGCCGCGCACAACGCCAAGCTGGCCGGGTTCGACGGGGTCCAGCTTCACGGTGCCAACGGCTACCTGATCGACCAGTTCCTGCGCGGATCGACCAACCTGCGTGATGATGATTACGGTGGCTCGGCCGAGAATCGCACCCGTCTCCTCAGGCTGGTGCTGGAACGGCTGGTGTCGATTTGGGGCAAGGATCGGGTTTCGGTGCGACTTTCCCCCAACGGCGACAGTCAGGGGTGCGACGATCCCGATCCCGCCACGCTGTTCGCGGCAGCGGCGCGAGTCTGCCAGGATATTGGCCTCGGCTTCGTCGAACTGAGGCAACCCGGGCCGTTGGGCACCTTCGGTCGTACAGACGTACCGCAGCAAGACGCGGTGATCCGCGAAATCTACACCGGCCCGCTGGTGCTCAATGCTGACTACACCGCCGACGCGGCAGATGCCGACGTCTCCTCGGGCCGCTGCGATGCCGTAAGCTTTGGTCGCCCCTTCATCTCCAACCCCGACCTGCCGCTGCGCATCCGCACCGGGGCCGAATGGTCGCCCAATGTTGACGCGCCACGAAGCTGGTATCTGCCAGGGCCCGCAGGCTATATCGACTATCCGGCACTGGAGCCGGTGGCCTGAAGCGGAGTTGACTGATGGCGATGCGCTCGTGGTTGTTCGTCCCTGGTGACAGCGAGAAGAAGCTTGGCAAGGCGCTGGCCACCGGCGCCGACGTACTGATCCTCGATCTTGAGGACTCGGTCGCGCCGGACAACAAGCAGGCCGCGCGGGACACCGCGCGGGCATGGCTGTCAGCGCATCGCCAGACCGTAACCGATGGCAAGCGCGTCGGGCGCTGGGTGCGGATCAACGCGATCGACACCCACCTCTGGCGGGACGATTTGCTTGCCGTCCTGCCCGGCGCGCCGGACGGGATCATGCTTCCCAAATCGTCCGGCCCGGATGCCGTGCAGCAACTCGCCGCCGAACTCTATGAGCTTGAGGGACGCAACGGGGTCGTCGCCGGATCGACCCGGATCCTGCCGTTGGTCAGCGAAACCGCCGTGGCCGCGCTGACCATTCCGGCCTATGCCAATGCCTCGCTGCCGCGCCTGGCTGGCTTGACCTGGGGGGCGGAAGACCTTTCCGCCGCCATTGGCGCGACCCGCAAGCGCGACAAGGCAGGCGTCTGGACCGATACCTTCCGGTTCGTCCGTGCCCAAACGTTGCTGACCGCCCACGCCCGCGGCGTTCCGGCGATCGACACCCTCCATGCCGATTTTTCCGACGCGAAGGGATTGAAGGCGGCCGCCGAAGCCGCGCGCGCCGATGGCTTTGCCGGCATGCTGGCGATCCATCCGGCGCAGGTTCCGGTCATCAACCAGGCCTTTACTCCAAGCGAGGCGGAAATCACCGAAGCCCGCGCGATCGTCGCGGCCTTCGCGGCACAGCCGGGGGCTGGCACGTTGCAGATAGAGGGCCGGATGATTGACCGCCCGCACCTGGTGCTTGCCAAGCGGGTCTTGGGGATCGAGTCCTGATCCGAAATCAGGTCGCCTGAGCGGCCGGGGATTCCGTCGCCGGAGTGGGTGTGGGGGCTTCGGGCTGAGCCTCGGCCTTTGTAGGCCTGGGCGCCTCGCCAGTCTGGTCCTCGCCGCGCGTCTCGCTCCTGGGTGCGAGCGGGGGCTGTGACTTGACGCTGTCATAAGGCAGCATGGCATCGCTGGCCGATCCCGGCAGTACCTCACCCTCGGCGGTTCCGGCGCCCTCCTGCTTCTTGGCGCCGCCACACCCGGCAAGCGTGAGCGCCAGGACGAGCAGCGGGAGCGTGGCGAAGCGGGTCATCGGGATCAGTCCTTCGGGCAGGGCTTGTCGAGCTGGGCC
>JAGWUU010000067.1 GCA_028868335.1 Sphingomonadales bacterium
CGCGGCCACCGGCCGCCCAGTCGACCATCCGGTTCGACCACTCATCGAGGGCGGCTTCGCTGTAGCCGTTGGCGTGCTCATCCTGGGTCCGCTGCAACCGGGCATAGGTGAAATCGGCGCTTTGTTCATCAATGCAGGGGAATTCATCGCTATCGGCGAAAACGACCGCCATGTTTCGTGCGCGGGCGAGGTCCATGAACGCCGGATCGCGAAAGCTTTCGTGCCGCACTTCCAGTGCATGGCGAAGAGGCAGGCTACCCAGCCTCTCAGGCAGCAGATCGATGAAACGGGCAAAGTCATCCCGCTCGAAGCGCTTGGTCGCCATGAACTGCCAATGCAACGGGCCGAGACGATCACCCAGCCGGTCGATCCCCTGGTTGAGAAACCGCCCTATCGATTCACCGCCTTCTGCCAGCACCTTGCGGTTGGTGGCAAAGCGTGAGGCCTTGACGCTGAACCGGAAACCATCCGGCACCGCCGCCGCCCAGTTGGCAAAGCTCTCGGGCTTTTGGCTGCCGTAGTATGTACTGTTGATCTCGATCGCCGTGAGATGTTGCGCTGCATATCCCAGCTCGCGCTTCTGCGCTGTACCGGGGGGATAGAAGGTCCCGCGCCACGGCTCGTAGTTCCACCCGCCTATGCCGATGCGGATGGCGCCGTGAGTCACGATTCCATCCAGTCCTTGAAGAACGCATCGTTGGCCCGGCGCAGCGCTTCAAGCGTTACGCTCTGCCGCTTGCCGCCTTCGATCCATTCGAACGCACAGGCCTCGCCTCCGGTCATCCCGACCGGAACGGCAATCAGTCCGGCCGATTCTGCGCGGGCCTTGATTGCCGCGAAGTCATGGCACGTGATCAGGTAGCGGCCCTGGTCCTCACCGAAATAGAGCCCCGCCAGTGGCGGCAGATTGGGCGCGATCCGGCTGGTGAAGCCGATGTTTCCGGCCAGCGCCATTTCCGCCATGGCCACCGCCGCCCCGCCGTCCGCACAATCATGCACGGCGCTGACTTCGCCTTCGGCAACGAGGGCGCGTACCAGTTCGCCCGCCGCGCGTTCCTTGGCGAGATCGACCGGCGGCGGCGCACCCTCTTCGCGGCCGTGAATTTCGCGCAGCCACAACGACTGGCCCAGGTGGCCCGAGGAATGGCAGATCAAGACGATCATCTCTCCTTCGGCCTTGAACCTGATCGTCGCCATCCGTGCGTAGTCGTCCATCAGGCCGACCCCGCCAATTGCGGGGGTGGGGAGGATCGCCGAGCCGCCTCCGGTCGCCTTGCTCTCGTTGTAGAGGCTGACGTTGCCACTCACGATCGGATAGTCGAGTGCCCTGCAGGCATCGCCCATGCCACGCAGCGCCTCGACGATCTGCGCCATGATTTCGGGCCGCTGCGGATTGGCGAAGTTCAGGCAATTGGTGATTGCCAATGGCTTGGCGCCAACAGCGCAGATATTGCGGTAGGTTTCCGCCACCGCCTGCTTGCCGCCTTCGTAGGGATCGGCATAGCAATAGCGCGGGGTGCAATCGGTGCTCATCGCAAGCGCCTTTCGGGCGCCGTGGATACGCACCACTGCCGCGTCACCACCCGATTTCTGCAGGGTATCGGCGCCGACCTGGCTGTCATACTGCTCCCAGATCCAGCGACGCGACGCGAGATCCGGGCAAGCCATCAGCTTGAGCAGATCCGCTGCGATGTCGGCGCTTTCGGGAACGTCACCCAAAGGTTTGACCTTGGCCCAGGCCTTGTATTCCTCGAGGCTGAGGTGCGGCCGGTCATAAAGCGGCGCATCCTCGGCGAGCGGTCCCAGTGGAATATCGCAGACCGTTTCGCCCTTCCAGGTCAAGACCATGTGGCCGGTGTCGGTCACTTCCCCGATCACGGCGAAATCGAGTTCCCACTTGTGGAAGATCGCCTCGGCCATGGCTTCCTTGCCGGGCTTCAGCACCATGAGCATCCGCTCCTGGCTTTCGCTCAGCATCATCTCATAGGGCGTCATGCCTTCTTCGCGGCATGGCACCCTGTCCATGTCGAGAATGATTCCGGCCTTGCCGTTGGTTGCCATTTCAACCGAGCTGGAAGTAAGCCCCGCCGCGCCCATGTCCTGGATCGCGACGATCGCGTCAGTCGCCATCAGTTCGAGGCAGGCTTCGATCAGAAGCTTTTCGGTGAACGGATCGCCGACCTGCACGGTGGGGCGCTTTTCTTCCGAATCCTCGCCGAAATCGGCGCTGGCCATGGTCGCGCCGTGGATGCCGTCGCGCCCGGTCTTGGATCCGACATAGACGATCGGGTTGCCGATCCCGGTTGCTGCCGAATAGAAGATCTTGTCGGCATCGGCCACGCCCACGGTCATGGCGTTGACCAGGATGTTGCCATCATAGGCGGAGTGGAAGTTGGTTTCCCCGCCGACCGTAGGCACGCCGACGCAATTGCCGTAGCCGCCGATCCCGGCGATCACACCCTTGACCAGCGATTTCATCTTGGGATGGTCCGGCCGGCCGAAACGCAACGCGTTCATGTTGGCGACGGGCCGTGCGCCCATGGTGAACACGTCGCGCAGGATGCCGCCAACCCCGGTCGCCGCGCCCTGATAGGGCTCGATGTAGCTCGGGTGGTTGTGGCTCTCCATCTTGAAAATAGCCGCCTGCCCGTCGCCGATGTCGATCACCCCGGCGTTTTCGCCCGGTCCGCAGATCACCCAGGGCGCTTCCGTGGGAAGCTTCTTGAGGTGGATGCGGCTCGACTTGTAGGAGCAGTGTTCCGACCACATGACCGAAAAGATGCCGAGTTCGACAATGTTCGGCTCGCGACCGAGCGCATGAAGCACGCGCTGGTATTCTTCCTCGGACAGCCCGTGGGCGGCGACGACATCGGAAGTTATCTCGGACATGGTTATCTCGGACATGGGCGGCCCCTTAGCCGTCCCGTTCGAGTCCCGCTAGACCCATTCAGACCGAAGGCGGGGCGCTTTTCCCCATCCACCAGCCCGCCAGCGTCGCCAGGCCATAGGCAAAGAAGGCAAGCAGGCTGGTCCCGATGGTGACAGTCTCCGCAACGGGTCCGAACCAATTGACCATCTGCAGCGCCAGCATGATCACGCCCAGCACCACAACGCGGAGGGGCGAGGGCTGGCGGTTGCGAGCATAGAGCCACAGCGCCCCAAACGTGATGCCCAGTTCCAGCGGCATCTCGATCGCCGGATGGTTCCACAGGCCAAGGCCCAGCTTGGGCGGACTGCCGGCCAGGGTAAGGTCAGGGACATGGACCAGCAGATCGAGCAGCCAGTGCGACAGCACGACTGCCCCCGTAAGCAGCCCCGCCGTCCGATCGCGCGTAACGGCCATCACGATTCCGCCGAACGCGACCGCAAAGACCAAGCTGCCAAGCAGGCTGTGGGTATAAGGCATGTCGTAGAGGTCCATGGGGTTCATCACACTCACCCCTGGCGTCATGCGCATGTGTTCCGCCCCGGTCAGCAGGAAGGCGAAGAACGCCCAGTCGATCAGTTGCGCCGCGACGAACAGCGTTCCAAGGCCCGGCCGTGACTTCTTGCTGGCAACGACGAGGGCGGGTGCCCAGTGCCCGATGAACATAACTTTCCACTCCCCTTTTGTCGCAGCTTGACCGGGCGCGATGGCGCGGTCAATGCTGACAACGATGGAAAGCGCTTCTCCGGATCTGTCCGCCCTCTCGTTCGAGGATGCCCTCCGCTCTCTGGAAGAGGTGGTGCGCAAGCTGGAAAGCGGCGAAGTGCCGCTCGATGAGACGATCACGCTGTATGAACGCGGCGAAGCGTTGCGCAAGCATTGCCAGGCTCGGCTCGACGCAGCCCAGGCCCGTATCGAGAAGATCGTCGCCGGGGCTGACGGGCAGGCTGCGGCCGTGCAGCCATTTGATCCTGAAGCAGGCCGCTGAGCCATGCCCGCGCGGCCCGGCGCAGATCCGCTTCTGGCCGACGCACTGGATGATGTCGGGCGCGCGATGGATGTTCTGTTCGATGCCTTGATGCCAGTGCCCGAGGACGGCCGAGCGCGACTGGTCGAGGCCATGCGGCATGCCGCGATCGGCGGAGGAAAGCGGCTGCGCCCGGTGCTGGTGGTGGCGAGCGCGGGTCTATTTGGCGTCGATCCGCAACACGCCCTGCGGGCCGGTGCCGCGATTGAGGCGATACACGTCTATTCGCTGGTTCATGATGATCTGCCATGCATGGACGATGACGACGTGCGCCGTGGCAAGCCAACCGTCCACAAGGCCTTTGACGAGGCGACGGCGGTGTTGGCCGGGGATGCATTGCAGAGCCTCGCCTTCGAAATTCTCGCCGATCCCGCGACCAGCGGCGATCCCTTTGTTCGCGCAGAACTGGTCGAGGTCCTCGCCCAGGCAAGCGGTGCGGCGGGGATGTGCGGCGGGCAGATGCTCGACATCGCCGGTGAGGGGCAAGCACTCGACATGCCGGCGATCACCCGGATGCAGCAGCTCAAGACCGGGGCGCTGCTGTCCGCGGCGGTGGAAATGGGGGCAGTACTCGGCAAGGTGCCGGTCGAAGGGCGCGTCCACCTGCGCGGCTATGCTCGCGACATCGGCCTCGCCTTCCAGATCGCCGATGATCTGATCGACCATGGGGGCGATCCAGCGCTTGCGGGCAAGGCGGTGGGCAAGGACGCCGAGGCCGGCAAGCAGACCTTTGTTGCCGCCGTGGGAGAGGAACGCGCACGCGAACAGGCGCGGATGCTGGTCGATCAGGCGATTGCACATTTGTCGGCGCATGGGCATGAGGCAGATCTGCTGCGCGCCGTGGCGCGCTACATAGTGGAGAGGGACCGCTAGATGGCACATCGTATCGGGGTTTATCCGGGCACGTTCGATCCGATTACGCTGGGCCACATGGACGTCATCAAACGAGGGGTCAGGCTTGTCGACGAACTGATCATCGGCGTCACCACCAACGCCGCAAAATCCCCGATGTTCGCCGATGAGGAACGCATCGCGATGGTAGAGCGCGAGGTTGCCGGGCTGAGCGACGGGCGGGTAAAGGTTGTCGGGTTCAACTCGCTGCTGATGGATTTCGCAGACGCCATGGGCGCATCGGTGGTGATCCGCGGGATACGCGGAGTTACCGATTTCGAATACGAATATCAGCTCACGGGCATGAATCGCCAGCTTAACGACCGGGTCGAAACGGTTTTCCTGATGGCCGATGTTTCATTGCAGCCGATCGCATCGCGCCTGGTCAAGGAAATCGCGTCATACGATGGCGAGATCTCACGCTTCGTCAGCCCGACGGTCCGCGCGGACGTGGTTGCCCGCGTTGCCCGCAACCGGTCAGGTCGCGGCTGAGGGAAAAGCGCAACCGTTCATTGCCACGACAGCCGCGCGCCGCTATCTCCCGCCGCAACTGTATAGAGCTATCGAGAATTCCCTTCATGAACCGTCGTTCCGTGATTGCCCTGGCCATTGGCCTTTCGCTGTTTTCCGTTCCCGCCCTGGCGAAGAACAGGAACAAGGCGCCGGTCGCTCCACCCGCGCCGACGATGAGCGCCGTGGTCGATGTTGATCCCACGCACGATCCCGATAGCGTGCTGGCGCTCGACCTGTCGAATGGCGGGCGGGTGCTTATCCGGCTGATGCCGACCTGGGCTCCCACCCACGTCGAACGGATCAAGGCCCTGACCAAGGAAGGGTTCTACAACGGGCTCATCTTTCACCGGGTGATCGACGGTTTCATGGCGCAGACCGGCGATCCGACGGGAACCGGGCAGGGCGGGTCCAAGCTTCCCGACCTCAAGGCCGAATTCAACTACATGCCGCATGTCCGCGGGACGGTGTCGATGGCGCGTACCAACGATCCGGATACGGCCAACAGCCAGTTTTTCATCGTGTTCTACCCGCGTTTCGCGCTTGATCACCGGTACACCAATTTTGGCCGCGTGATTTCCGGCATGGATACCGTCGACAAGATCGAACGGGGCGAACCGCCCGCCAATCCGACCAAGATTCTTCAGGCGTCGTTGCTGTCAGAGGGCAAGGCCCAAATGATGCCGCCGCCCCCGCCAGCGGCAGCCGCAATTCCGAACATCTCGCCCGAGATGCTGAGCAAATCGAAGTCGAATTGATCCGGGCTGCGCGCCGGGCTCAACCTGCGCTTGCCCGGGGCTGCGAGCCGAACTAGCCCAACCTGATGCGCGTAGAACTGTTCGATTTCGAACTTCCGCCCGAACGCATTGCCCTGCGTCCGGCAAGGCCGCGCGATTCTGCCCGGCTGTTGCTGGTCCCGGACGCGGGCGATTTCAGCGACCTGACCGTTGGGGATCTACCCAGCCTGCTACGCCAGGGCGATGTGCTGGTGCTCAACGATACCCGTGTCATTCCCGCGCAGCTTGAAGGGATGCGCGGGGCGGCGCGCATCGGCGCCACCTTGCACAAACGTATCGACCTGCGGCGTTGGCAAGCCTTTGTCCGCAACGCAAAACGCCTTCGGGTCGGAAACGTGATCGACTTTGCCGCCGACGTTCAGGCGGTTGCGGAGGCGCAGGATGATGACGGAAGCTGGACGCTGGCCTTTCTTGGCGAGGAGCCGGTCGAGGTACTGCTTGAACGCGCCGGACAAATGCCGCTGCCACCCTACATAGCAGGCAAGCGACCCACCGATGCGCAGGATCGCAGCGACTATCAGACCATGTTCGCCGTGCGCGACGGGGCCGTCGCCGCGCCGACTGCCGCGCTGCACTTCACTCCCGCTCTCATGGCGGCGCTCGCCGGCGCCGGGGTCGGCGTAGAAACGCTGACGCTGCATGTGGGGGCGGGAACGTTCCTTCCGGTCAAGGCGAGCGACACCGATGATCATCGGATGCATGCCGAATGGGGAACGATTGATGCCGCTACGGCCGATCGCCTGAACGCGGCGCGCGCGGCGGGCGGGCGGATCATCGCGGTCGGCACCACAAGTCTGCGCCTGCTCGAAAGCGCGGCCGACGATCACGGGATGGTTCGTCCATTTAGCGGCGACACCGCGATATTCATCACCCCCGGCTACCGTTTCAAGGTGGTCGATGGCTTGATGACCAACTTCCACTTGCCCAGGTCGACCCTGTTCATGCTGGTCAGCGCGCTGATGGGGCTGGAGCGGATGCAAGCTGCCTACGCTCACGCCATTGGCGAAGGCTATCGTTTCTACAGCTACGGGGATTCCTCGTTGCTGCTACCCGGGCGGGGTTGAGCGATAAACAGCGTTGCCGGGTCGATCACCCGGTCGATCAGAGCTTCATCCGCCGTCACCCGTCCATCGAGCATCAGCATGGCAAGGCCATGGACGAGCGCCCACGCCTGGAGTGACAGCCGTTCGGCCTCGTCAGGGTCGCCATGCCTTTGTTCCGTTGTCTGGGCACGCAGCAACCGCGCTGCGAGGTTATCCCGGTTATCATCTGTGAACTGTTCGCCGTAGGTGAAGATCAGCCGGAACAGCGCAGGATTGGCGAGCGCGAAACGAACGTAGGCACGCCCCGACGCGGCGAAGCGCATCGCCGGAGCAGTCGCTTCTGCCGCCGCGAATTGCGCGGCTCCAAGGCGTTCAAAGCCCTCATGTGCCACGGCGGCGAGCAGGGCCCGCTTGTCCGGGAAATGGCGATAGACGGCGGTTGCCGAAACACCCACCTCGCGCGCGATCTGGCGCAGTGAGATGTCCTCCAGCGGCGCGGATTCGAGCGCATTCATCCCGGCGTCGATCAGGGCGGAACGCAGGTCGCCGTGATGATAACCCCGGCTCGTCGATTTCAATGTTGACACTGTTACCATCGAAGCTATGTTGACGTCATAAACATTAGATGGAGACTCGCATCATGGCAAGCAGCGTTGAAACTGTGATCCGCGGCATCGTTACCAAGGGCATCACCGCCGTTGCCGACTTCAACCGTGGGCGCATGACCGATACGGGCGAGCATCCGTTCCTTGCGGGCGTCCATGCACCCGTAACCGAAGAACTGACGATCACCGATCTTGCCGTAACCGGGACGATCCCGGCGCAACTCAGCGGGCGCTATGTCCGCATCGGACCCAATCCCTTCAAGCCAGACCCGCGCGGGCACCATTGGTTTATTGGCGATGGCATGGTTCACGGCGTGCGCCTCAGCGGTGGCCGTGCCGAATGGTATCGCAATCGCTACATCCGCTCCAACAACCTCGAGGCGGAGGGCGGCCCCACGGCCGCGCCCGGCCCGCGCCGCCGCGAAGGCGATACGGTCAACACCAACGTCGTCCGGATCGGCGGCCAGATCACGGCGATCGTCGAGGCGGGATCGAACCCGGCGGTGCTCGACGACAATCTCGAGACTGTAGCCTACACCGATTTCGGCGGCACCCTGACCGCGCCGTTCACCGCGCACCCGCACGAAGATCCGCTGACGGGCGAGCTTCATGCGATCACCTACGACGGGACGGATTCCAACACGGTCTGGCATGTAGTGCTATCGCCCGAGGGCAAAGTGGTGCGCCAGGTGGCAATCCCCGTCGAGCATGGACCTTCGATCCATGAATGCACGGTCACCCGCAACCATGTGCTGATCTTCGACCTGCCGGTGACATTTTCGATGAAGGCGCTGATCGGCGGCCAGAAGTTCCCCTATGCGTGGAACCCCGATCACAAGGCACGGGTTGGCCTGCTGCCGCGCAACGGCGGTGCCGATGACGTGATCTGGTGTGACGTCGATCCGTGCTACGTTTTCCATGTCGCCAACAGCTATGAGGACGAGGCTGGCCGGATCATCGTCGATGCGGCGGTTTATGAAACCATGTTCGCCGATGGCCCGGAGGGTCCGAACGGCAAGGCCCTCGGCCTGGAACGCTGGACCATTGATCCCGCCGCCCGCCGTGTAAGCCGCGCCACGGTTGACCCCTCCGGCCAGGAATTTCCGCGCCCCGACGAACGCTTCTTCGGTCAGGATTACCGCTATGCCTGGGCGATCGGAGTGGGCGGCGATGCTCTCCTTGGGGTGCAGCCACTGTATCGCCACGACCTCAAGACCGGCGAGCGGCAGGTTTGCGATTTCGGGCCGGGCCGGGTTCCGGGCGAGTTCGTGTTCGTTCCGCGCGACGCCGATGCGCCGGAAGGTGATGGCTGGGTGATGGGCTATGTCATCGACATGGGCAACCAGACCACCGACCTGGTCATTCTTGATGCGGCGAACATCGCCGCACCGCCGGTCGCCAGCATCCGAATCCCGCACCGCGTTCCCACCGGCTTTCACGGGAACTGGCTGCCCGACGCTTGAGCAAGGTCAAGATGTCTCCTCTCCCGATCGGCTAAGCCAGCCGAAACGGAGAGGAACGGCATGACGGATATGGAAGCCCCATCGCCCATGGAAACGTCGCTGGAACGGGCGGTGGAAAAGTTGGGCGATATTGTTCCACTGGTAATGGCGCGATTCTTCGCCACCCACCCTGAGGCGAAGGCCAGCTTCGCGCATCATCAACCGGACAATCCAGCGCGGCTCCAGGCCGAGATGGTCGACAATGCCCTCTATATCCTGATGACCTGGCACAGCCGCCGAACCGAAATCGAGATAACCCTCGGCACGTCGGTCCCGCATCATGTGGAAACATTGAAGGTGCCGACCGCGTGGTATGCGGGACTGATCGAGGCGACCATCGACGTTATCGCGGAAGGCGCATCCCCGCGGTCGTTCGCCGAACATGAGATGTGGGCCGCCACAAGGCATTCGTTGAGCGAATTCGTGGTAATCGAAGCGGTGCGCTAGACTGGGCATCGCGCCATCGACGCGGCTTGGCAATTTGTCCTTCACAGGCAACAGTCCAACCCGCATGGAACCGATTCTTGAAATCAGCGGCCTGACCAAGCGTTATGCCGATGGCCCCGTCGCGCTCGACGGGGTCGACCTGACCATTGGCAAGGGTGAGATCTTCGCTCTGCTTGGTCCCAACGGCGCGGGAAAGACCACGCTGATCGGCGCGGTCTGCGGTTTGGTGCGACCAAGCGAGGGAACGATCCGCGCGTTCGGCATGGATCTGGCGAAGGATTGGCGCTCGGCCCGGCGGCGGATCGGGCTGGTGCCGCAGGAAATGGCCACCGACATGTTTTCGAAGGTGATCGACACAGTCAGCTATTCGCGCGGGTTGTTCGGCCTTCCCGCAAGCCCGGCCCGGATCGAGGAAATTCTTCGCTCGCTGATGCTGTGGGACAAGCGCGACAGCCAGATTCGCCATCTGTCCGGCGGGATGAAGCGTCGCGTGCTGATCGCCAAGGCGCTGGCGCATGACCCTGAACTGCTGTTTCTCGATGAGCCCACCGCCGGCGTCGATGTGGAACTGCGCCGCGACATGTGGCGCCAGATCGGGGCTATGCGCGCTGCCGGAACCACGATCATCCTCACCACCCACTACATCGAGGAGGCGGAGGAGATGGCGGATCGCGTTGGCGTGATCGACAAGGGCCGGCTGTTGCTGGTCGAGGACAAGGCAACCCTGATGGCGCGCATGGGTAGCGTCGAGGCGGTGATAACGCTTGAGGCGCCGTTGGCGGACGTTCCGGCACGCCTGGCAGCCTATCCCCTGACCTTGTCCGACGACGGATTGAAGCTGACCTACCGCGGCCACGGCGGAGCAACAGAGGCCAAGGCCGAGGTTGCCCATCTCGTTCAGGCGCTGGTCGAGGCACGGATGGGATTCTCGGCGCTCGACACCCGGCAATCGAGCCTGGAAGACATCTTCGTCGACCTGGTGGAGCAAGGCGTATGACCAGAGGCTTCAACCTGCGCGGCACCTTCGCGATCTTCACCTTCGAGCTGATGCGGGCGTTCCGCACCTTCTTCCAGTCGATCTTCGCCCCCGTGCTGACGACATCGCTCTATTTCATCGTGTTCGGCGCGGCGATCGGCGGGAAGATGAGTTCGGTCGGCGGAGTGTCCTATGGCGCCTATATCATCCCCGGCCTGTTGCTGCTGACACTGCTGGGCGAAACCACCAGCAATGCCAGCTTCGGCATCTACATGCCGCGCTTCACGGGTACGATCTACGAACTGCTGTCGGCGCCGGTGGGCGTTGCCGAAACGCTGATGGGCTTCGTTGGCGCGGCGGCGGTCAAGTCGCTGATCCTCGCGGCGATCATCCTGGTTACCGCAAGCTTCTTCGTCGACTACCACATTGCCCACCCGATCCTCGCGCTTGGGTACGTCGTGCTGGTGGCGGCCGCCTTCGCGCTGTTCGGCTTCGCGCTCGGGATTTGGGCCGATGGATTCGAGAAGCTGGGAATCGTGCCGATGCTGATCCTCCAGCCGCTGACTTTCCTTGGCGGCACATTCTATTCAATCGACATGCTTCCCGATCCGTGGCGCCGGGTCGCGCTGGCCAATCCGATCGTCTATCTGGTGAACGGCCTGCGCTGGACGTTCACCGGCAAGTCCGATGTCAACATCTGGGCCAGCCTTGCCTTGACACTGGGCTTCCTGGCGCTGTGCGCGGGGGCGATTGCCTGGATGTTCAAGACCGGGTGGCGGTTGCGCAGTTGAACGGCTAGGGGGCTGGAATGACCGCCTCGCGCTTCGAATTTGCCATCCACGCCACCGACGGCAAGGCACGCACCGGCACGATTACCATGCGACGCGGAGAGATCCGCACGCCTGCGTTCATGCCGGTCGGCACCGCTGCCACGGTGAAGGCGATGAAGCCGGAAACCGTGCGGGCAACCGGGGCGGACATCCTGCTTGGCAACACCTACCATCTGATGCTGCGCCCCGGCGCGGAGCGGGTGGCGCGGCTTGGCGGGTTGCACAGGTTCATGAACTGGGATCGCCCGATCCTCACCGATAGCGGTGGCTATCAGGTGATGAGCCTCAGCGATCTGCGCAAGATCACCGAGGAGGGCGTGACTTTCGCCAGCCATATCGACGGCAGCCGCCATTTGCTCACTCCCGAGCGCTCGATGGAAATCCAGCGCCTGCTCGGTTCCGATATCGTCATGGCCTTCGACGAATGCCCCCGCGCCGATGCCCCGCGCGA
>JAGWUU010000068.1 GCA_028868335.1 Sphingomonadales bacterium
GGCGATGACCGGCGCCGCGCCGGTGCCGGTGCCGCCGCCCATGCCGGCGGCGATGAAGCACATGTGGACGCCATCAAGCGCGCGATCGATCTCGGCCAGCGTCTCTTCCGCCGCGGCCCGCCCGACTTCCGGCCGCGAACCGGCGCCCAGGCCTTGCGTAATGTCCGGGCCAAGCTGGATGCGATGTTCCGCGACCGAGGTGTTGAGCGCCTGGGCATCGGTGTTGGCGACGATGAAATCGACGCCTTCAATCCCCGCGCCGATCATGTTGGCGATCGCGTTGCCGCCCGCGCCGCCGACCCCGATCACGGTAATCCGGGGACGAAGCTCTTCCACAGCCGGCGGTCCGATATTGATGCTCATGGCGAACTCCCGTCAGGCACGCAAATGCACGAAATCCAATTTCTTCGACTCTTGCACCGTTCGAATCGGTGAATCAAAGCCAAATTTACCCTTGTCCACAGCCACCTTGGCGATTGCTCCGGGTCAGAAATACTCCTTCACCGCGCGCACCACGCGATTGACCAGCCCTATCCCGCTGTAGCGGAACGTCTCCTGATGCCGCGGACCGAAAGCGCGGATGTCGATCGGATCGGCCGCGGCGTAGAGCACCAGCCCGGCGAGCGTGGAAAACCCCGGCGTCGCATGGGCTTCGGCCAGACCCTTGATATGCAACGGCTTGCCGATCCGCACCGGCTTTCCCAGTGCCTGCTGGGCATAGTCCGCCAGCCCCGCAAGCTCCGCGCCGCCGCCGGTGATCACCACCAGTTGGCCACGCTGGCCGGTGAAGCCCAGGCCCTTCAGGGCCTTGTTGACCTCTTCCATCCACCGCCCGAGATGGCCGGTGATCACCGCAACCAGCTCGGCACGGGGCACGCGATTCTTGTCGTCGGCATGGCGCGCGAGCGGGCCGCTGCCCTCCTCGCCCGGCGCGTTGACGGGGATCATCTCGCGGTGATCGGCCGGGCTGGCGATGGCCGAGCCGTGAACGCATTTGAGCCGCTCCGCCTGGAAGCGGCGGATACCAAAGGCGCTCGCCACGGCGTCGGTAATGTCGCCCGATCCCATCGGGATGGTGACGAGGCCAAGCAGCATCCCGCCGGCATAGACCGAAACATTGGTCACTTCCGCGCCGAATTCCACCAAGGCGACGCCAAGTTCGCGCTCCTCGCTGGTCAGGCACGCGTGGCCCGCCGCGATCGGCGATCCGACCACCGCCTCGACATCGAGGTGGGCGTTCTGCACCGCCTCGGTGATATTCCTAACCGGCGCGCCATCGGCCAGCATGACGTGGATGTCGACCCCCAGCCGCTCGGCATGGAGTCCCTTGGGATCAGCCACGCCGTCGGCCCCGTCGAGCGTGTAATGCGCAGGCTGGGCATGAAGCACCATGCGCCCGTCGGGCTGGATCACGTCGCGCGCGGAAACCAGCAGGTGCTCGATGTCCTCCTGCTCGATCCGGCGTCCGCCAATATCGACTTCCACCTGGGCGACCTGGCTGGCAAGCCCCGCGCCCGAAGCGCCGATCCACACGCTGGTGACGGCGGTGTTGGCAATCTTTTCCGCCCGCTCGACCGCATCGCGCACGGCATAGGTCGCGGCCTGCATGTCCGTGACATAACCCCGCTTGATCCCCTGCGCGGCGCGGTGAAACGAGCCGAGCACGACCATCTCGCCGGTTTCGCTGAGGCCCGCAACCATCGCGGAAATGCGGAACGATCCGATGTTGACCGCGCCGAAAGCCTTGGCGATGCGGGGTTGGGCCATCAGTTCTGCTCCTGCTTGGCTGCCGGTTTGTCGGCAGTTTCGGCCTTGGTATCGGCGGCGCTTGCCGTGGTGTTCGCCGGGATCGGATGCTCGATCGGATCGGTCCGCCCCGGCACGCGCAGGTAGATACGGTCCGGCGCGCGCATGTCGAACGCGGCAACCTTGCCGCCCAGCAAACGGTTGACCCCATCGAGCCGCGCGAAGGTCATCAACGCCTTGGCCGATGGCGGTCCGCCTTCGGGCAGGGCCAGCACCTGGTCGGTCTTGAAGGTCAGGTTCCAGCGGCGGTTGCCGACCCATTCGGCCTCCGCCACCTGCGGCTTGAGCGCTGGCGCCGCACCAAGCAGCGCGGCCAGTGCCTCGACCTGCTGGCCCGCGCCGGGCCCGGCAATCACCAGCTTGCCCTTGGCCCGCTCGGGCGAAACGACCTGCAATTCATGCCCCGTCGCATCGATCAGCACCAGCCGGTCGGCCTTGCGCAACACTGCGACGGGCTTGCGTTCAACAATGTCGATCGCCAGCGTATCGGGTAATTGGCGCGAAACGCGGGCGTCCTGAACCCATGACAGTTCCATCAGCCGTTCGCGCAGCGCGCCGATGTCGACCATCGGCATGGCGCGGCGGTTGTCGGCAAGCGCGAGTTGATAGACCTTCAGTTCGTTGAGGTTTTTCGTTCCGGTGACGTTGACCCGCTTGACCTCGAACCCGGCATCGTGGGCGATCGCGGCAAGCTGTTGCTCTGCCATGGCTGGCACCCCGGCAAAACTCGCCACCATCCACGCGAGGATCACCGCCCCGCCAAGGATCATGGCAAGAAAGATGCGGTGCCACTGCGCCTCGCTGAACGGCAACCAGCTTAGCGTGGCGTCGAGCGCCGAACCGGTGCGCGCCCTGGCCGCGCGGACCTGCCGCGCCTTGCCTTGCGCCGCGGCGGCCTTGCGGACCGAAGTACCCTGACGGCGGATCTTCTGGCTCATTTCGTCCCCTGCTTGCTCGCCAGCGCGTCCGCGATGATGATCTCGACCAATTCGCCGTATTCGATGCCAAGGTGCCGCGCCTGCTCGGGCACCAGGCTGAGCGGAGTCATGCCCGGCTGGGTGTTGGTTTCCAGCACGAACAGTCCTTCCACCCCGCGCTCGTCGTCCCAGCGGAAATCGGTGCGGCTGCACCCCTTGCAGCCGAGCAGGCGGTGCGCGCGCAGGGCTAGGTCGAGGCAGGCCTGGGTGATCTCGTCGGGGATCTGCGCCGGGCAGACATGCTCGGTCATCCCGTCGGTATATTTGGCGTCGAAATCGTAGAAGCCGCTCTTGGGCTTCAGTTCGGTCACCAGCAGCGCCCGGTCGCCCAGCACGGCGGTCGTCAGTTCGCGGCCACGAATGAAGGGTTCGGCCAGCAGCCGGTCGAATTCCTGCCACGGCCCCTTGGCTTCGCGGCTGATCGGGTTGCCATAGTTGCCGTCCGAAGTGACGATCGCCACACCCACCGAGGAACCTTCGTTGACCGGCTTCAACACATAGGGCCGCTCCAGCGGATCACGCTCGTATATCTCCGCCGTTTCGACGATCCGCCCGCCGGGCATCGGAATGCCGTGCGGCACCAGCGCCTGCTTGGTCAGTTCCTTGTCGATCGCGATGACCGATGTGGCCAGGCCCGAATGGGTATAGGTCAGCCCCATAAGGTCCATCATGCCCTGCACCGTCCCGTCCTCTCCGGGCGAACCGTGGAGCGCGTTGAACACCACGTCCGGCGCGGTTTCGGCAAGGCGTTGCGCCACGTCGCGGCCCATGTCGATCCGCGTGACCTTGTGCCCGCGCTCCTCCAGCGCCTTGGCGACGCCCTCACCGCTCATCAGGCTGACCGGCCGTTCGTTCGACCATCCGCCCATCAGGACCGCGACATGGAGTTTGGGCAAGGACACTTCAAATATCTCCGTTGGTGTCGAGCGGGGCAGGGAATTTGCCGGTCATGGCTTGCCCACCCTTTGGATTTCCCATTCGAGCGTAACGCCCGACTTCTCTTTGACCCGCCGCCGCACTTCCTCGCCCAGCGCCTCGATGTCGGCGCTGGTCGCTTCACCAAGGTTGAGGAGGAAATTGCAGTGCTTTTCGCTGACCTGCGCCCCGCCGACCGTCAGCCCCCGGCACCCCGCCTGATCCACCAGCTGCCACGCCTTGTGGCCTTGGGGGTTCTTGAAGGTGCTGCCGCCGGTCTTGCTGCGCAGCGGCTGGCTCGCCTCGCGGCTGGCGGAGATGCGGTCCATTTCGGCCTGGATCGCGGCGGGATCGCCCGCGCGGCCCTTGAACCGTGCGGCGACAACGATTGCGCCATCGGGTAGTTCGGAGTGGCGGTAAGTATAGTGCAGGTCCGCGACCGGCAGGGTGCGCAGCGATCCATCGCGCAGCACCACGTCGCAATCGACGAGAATGTCCTTGACCTCGCCGCCATAGGCGCCGCCGTTCATCCGCACGAAACCGCCGACCGTGCCGGGGATGGAGCGGAGGAATTCGAGGCCCGCGATACCATTGTCACGCGCGGTCGACGAAACGAGGATGCCCGATGCCCCTGCCCCGCAATCGAGCGTGAGGTCGGCGTGCCTGCTGACCTTGGCGAAGGCCTTGCCCAGCCGCACCACCACACCCGGCACTCCGCCATCGCGGACGATCATGTTGCTGCCAAGGCCAAGCGCCATCACCGGAACGGCGGGATCGAGATCGCGCAGAAACTCTTGCAGGTCGGCAAGGTCCTTGGGCTCGAACAACCATTGCGCGGCTCCACCAGACTTGAACCACACCAGCGGGGCGAGCGGGGCGTCGGGGGTGAGCTTACCGGCGACCATGGGCATGACATCTGACATCATCAGCCCCTCCTGACCCGGATCGCATCGGCCAGCCCCGCCGCCCACTTGGTGATGTCGCCGGCGCCGAGGCAGACCACCATGTCGCCTGGCTGCGCAGTTTCTGCCAGGGCATCGGCCAAGGCCTCGGCTCCGCCGATCACCTGCGCCGAGCGGTGCCCGCGCGCCTTCATGCCCTTGACCATCGCCTCGCTGTCGACGCCCTCTATCGGCGCCTCGCCCGCAGGATAGACCGGGGCGGCATAGACCAGATCGGCATCGTTGAAGGCGGCGGAAAAGTCATCCATGTGATCGCGCAGGCGGGTGAAGCGGTGCGGCTGGACCACGGCGATCACCCGGCCCGTTCCCACCCCTTCGCGCGCGGCGGCCAGCACGGCGCGGATTTCGACCGGGTGATGGCCATAGTCGTCGATCACCGTGATGCCGTCCACTTCGCCGACCTTGGTGAAGCGGCGCTTGACCCCGGTGAACTTTGCGAAGCCAGTGCGAATGAGATCGTCCGACACACCCATTTCCACCGCCACCGCCACGGCGGCGAGCGCATTCTGGACATTGTGCCGCCCCGGCATCGGCAGGTCGATCCCCTCGATCCGGCGGAAGGAGCCATCGCGCTCACGGATCGCGACGTCGAAGCGGTTGCCGCCGGGATAGGGCGTGACGTTCTCTCCGCGCACGTCGGCCTGGGCAGAAAAGCCATAGGTGACTACCCGGCGGTCGCGGATCTTGGGGATGATCGCCTGCACTTCGGCATGGTCAATGCACAGCACCGCGCAGCCATAGAACGGCACGTTCTCGATGAACTCGACGAAGGCGTCCTTGATCGCATCGAAGGTGCCGTAATGCTCGAGGTGTTCGGGATCGATGTTGGTGACGATCGCGATCGTGCCGTCGAGCCGCAGGAACGAGCCATCGCTCTCATCCGCCTCGACCACCATCCACTCGCTTTCGCCAAGCCGGGCGTTTGAGCCGTAGGAGTTGATGATCCCGCCGTTGATCACGGTCGGATCGACCCCGCCCGCATCGAGCAGCGCGGCGACAAGGCTGGTCGTGGTGGTCTTGCCGTGGGTTCCCGCAACCGCCACTGTGCGCTTCAGGCGCATCAGTTCGGCCAGCATTTCGGCGCGGCGGACCACGGGAATGCGGTGTTCAAGCGCGGCGGCGACTTCGGGATTGTTGCGCTTCACCGCGGTCGAGGTGACGACCACCGCCGCATCGCCGAGGTTTCCCGCAGCGTGGCCGATCGATACCTTGATCCCGCGCTTGCGCAGCCCCTCGACGACGTAGCCCTCGGCAATGTCGGACCCCTGCACGGTGTAACCCAGGTTGTTCATCACCTCGGCAATGCCGGACATGCCGATCCCGCCGATCCCGACGAAGTGGATCGTGCCGATGTCGGTGGGCATCCGCCCGCCGCCGCTCTGGCGCAGGGCCTGCTTCATTGCCGCCCCCCGTTGCACGTGCGCTTCGACAGGATCATTCCCCGGACCGGTTCAGCCTGAGCCTGTGCCATCACGCCGCCTGCTCCTGCCCCTGGGCGGAAACCGTCCGCGCAACCTGGATCACGTCCATCATCGGGCTACCGCCAAAGCTTTCGATCAGGTCGGCCAGATCGGCAGCCGCACGGGGATAACCGCAGTTCCAGGCGGCGTGGGCGGCAGTGGCCAGGGTTTCAGGGTTCATCGCTATGGCCTGGATCTGCTTGGCCAGTTCGACCGAGGTGAACTTGTCCTGCCGGATCATCCGCGCCCCGCCCATCGCGCAGATCTCCGCGGTGTTGTAGAACTGGTGATCGTCGGTGGCGATCGGCAGTGGAACCAGGATCGCCGGACGGCCAACGTCGGTCAGTTCGGCGATGGTCGATGCGCCGGCCCGGCCGATGAACAGGTGGGCGTCCGCCAAGCGGCTGGCCATGTCCTCGAAATAGGTGCCAAGCTCGGCGGGAATGTCGTGGCTGGCATAGCGCGCGCGCACCGCCTCGATATCCTCGGGCCGACACTGCTGGGTGACTTGCAGGCGGTTGCGCAGCGCAGGCGGCAGCATGGCGAGCCCATCGGGCACGACCTGCGACAGGATGCCCGCACCCTGGCTTCCGCCCGTCACCAGCACGCGCAGCAACCCGTCTTCGGTAAAGGCCGGGAACGGCCGCTCGCGCAGGGCGAGAACCTCGGCGCGGACAGGATTGCCGACGAGATGCGCCTTGCCGACGTACTTGGCCGCCAACCTGTGCACATCTCGGTAGGAGGTGGCGATGGCATCGACGCGCCCGGCCAGGAAGCGGTTGACCCGCCCCAGCACCGCGTTCTGCTCGTGGATCACGCTTGGCACCTTGGCCGAGGTTGCGGCCCACAACGCGGGCAACGCCGGATAACCGCCGAAGCCGATCACCGCCGAGGGCTGGAAGCTCTCGAACAGCCGCAGCGCCATGCGTCGCCCTTCAAGGATCGCGCCGATCCCCTTGGGCCAGTGCAGCGGATTCTTGCCGATGCGTCCGGCAGGCAGAACGTGCGTGACCAGCGACGCCGGTTTCCCCGGCAACTTCGCCCCGCGCGAATCGGTGATCAGGGCAACGTGATACCCGCGCGATTCCAGCTCCGCGGCAAGCGCGAAGGCGGGGATCAAGTGCCCTCCCGTGCCCCCCGCGGCGAGAACGTAGTGACGGCTGACGCTCATTTCTTTCCGGCTCCGATCTTTCCGGTCCCGACCTGGCGAAGGCTGAACCCCTCGCGCTTGAGGAACGGATTACGCCGGGTAATCGCAATGAGGAAGCCCACGCCAAGGCACAGCGCGATGGTTGATGAACCACCGTAGGAGATCAGCGGCAGAGTCATGCCCTTCGACGGGAACAGTTGCAGGTTGACGAGAATGTTGATGAACGCCTGCCCGCCAAGCTGAGCGGTAAGCCCGGCGGCGGCAAGCGTGGTGAACAGGTCTTCCTCGTCAAGCAGGCGCAGCATCACCCGAAACACCAGCGCGAGATAGAGGATCACGATCACCGCGCAGGCGAGCAGGCCGAACTCCTCGCCGATCACGGAAAAGATATAGTCGGTGTGGGCTTCGGGAAGGCCGAGCTTCCTCGTGCCGAGCCACAGCCCCGCCCCGGTCCAGCCCCCGCCAAGCAGGGTCCTCTGCGCCAGGTCCACCTGATCGAACGCGGTGCCGCCGCCAAGGAAGGCGTCGATGCGGTGGCGACCGTTTGCATAGAACATGTACGCCAGGATCACCGCTACCACGCCCGCGCCACAGGCGGCGAAAATGCGCTTTACCGGAATGCCGCACATCAGCACCATGACGAACCACACCCCCGCGAACAGCACTGTCGAACCAAAGTCGGGCTGCAACATCAGGAACACGGCGATCAGTCCCATGATCCCGGTGGAAATCGCGATCACCGGAATCTTGGGATCACGCGCGCGCCAGCTCAGGATCCAGGCTATGCCGATGGCGAAGCTGGGCTTGAGGAATTCCGAAGGTTGCAACGATACGCCAAGGTTGAGCCAGCGCCGCGCACCGTTGACCGAGGTGCCGATCACCGGGACCAGCATCAGCGCGACCAGCATCGCCGCGCCAAGCAGGATGCCCGCCTGCCGCGCCCGTTCGCGCGGGAGCATCGAGGCCCCGAACATCGCGATCAGACCCAGCGCCTGCCAGCGCAGGTGAATGTAGAAGAAGTGCAGGTCATCCAGCCGCACCTTGGCGGTCGACAGGCGGCGCGCCGACGCGGGCGAAGCCGCAGCCACCGCCACTGCGCCGATCGCCATCAGGGTCAGGACCAGCAACAGCAGGACGCGGTCGATCTCGCGCCACCAGATCGCCAGTTCGCCGCGCCGGTTGCGGCGATAGCGCGCCGCCACGACATCGGGCGAGCTTCGTCCGGCGCTCGGGATGAAAGGAGGATTCGAGGCCATCAGCAAGGCTCTCCGGTGCGGGCGGGCTGTCCATCGGCGGAGCGATCCTGCTCGATCAGCGCCTGGACGATCTGGCGGAAGGAATCGCCCCGCGCTTCGTAGTCGCGGAACTGGTCGAAGCTGGCGCATGCCGGCGAAAGCAGGACGACATCACCAGGATGCGCCGCCGCCTTGGCCTGGCGGATCGCCTCGCACATCATCTCGCTGCGCGTTACCGGCATGTGCGGGGCAAGCAGGTCCGCGAACAACGGCCCGGCATCGCCAATGGTGTAGGCGGCGGCGACGTTGCCGAACCACGGCGCGCACTCATCAAGCTTTTCGCCCTTGGGCAGTCCCCCCACGATCCAGTGAATCCGCGGCCCGGACTGCGGCGGAAAGGCAGCGAGCGCGGGAGCAGCCGAGGCCGGATTGGTCGCCTTGCTGTCGTTGATGAAGGTAACGCCGTTCACCTCGGCGACACGCTCCATCCGGTGAGGCAGGCCGCGATAGCTGGCGAGTGCCGGACGCCATTGCCCCTCGGTCAGCCCCAGCGCCTCGGCAATGGCGACCGCCACGGCGGCGTTTTGCAGGTTGTGCGGGCCCTGCAATGCCGGCCAGTTCGGTTGCAGCCCGGCAATGTCCCTACCATCGACCAGCCGGACCTTGTCCTTGCCGCGCAACTGCGCCTCACGCTGGGCAATCGCGATGGTCTTGGGATCGCTCATGCCGAAAACGGCAACCTGATCGGGGCGCTGCATGGCGAAAAGCCGCGCCTTCGATGCGGCATAGCCGGCGAACCCGTCGTAGCGGTCAAGATGGTCGGGCGTGAGGTTGAGCAGCGCCGCCACCTCGCACTCGAGGCTGCGGGTGAGGTCGATCTGGTAGGACGACAGCTCCAGCACATAGACCCCGCCCGGAGCGAGCGGGTTCTGGCCCAGCACCGGCAGGCCGATGTTGCCGCCCATCCGCACCGGCAGCGCCGCCGATTGTAGCAGGTGGTGAAGCAGCGCAGTGGTGGTCGACTTGCCGTTGGTCCCGGTGATGCCCACCACGCGATGAGCTGGCAGATTGGGCCGGGCGATCGCGAAAAGCTCGATGTCGCCGATCACCGGAACGCCAAACGCCGCGGCATGAGCGGCGATAGGATGCTTGTTGAGCGGCACGCCGGGCGAGACGACCACTCCGGCATAGCCCTTCAGGTCGATCAGGGCAGGGTCGGCCAGATCCACCCGCCCTTCCAGCGAGCGGCGCGGTTCCTCGCGGCTGTCCCACGCCGTGACCTGGGCGCCGCTGGCCAGCAGGCTTTCCACCGCCGTCATGCCCGATCTTGCCAGGCCCAGAACGGCATAGCGCCGCCCGGCAAAGGCGGGGGAGGTGATCATCGCAGCTTGAGCGTCGACAGTCCGATCATGGCGAGAATGATCGACACGATCCAGAAGCGGATCACGACGGTCGATTCCTTCCAGCCTAGTTGTTCGAAGTGGTGGTGGATCGGGGCCATCTTGAACACCCGCTTTCCGGTGCGTTTATAGACCGCGACCTGGATGATGACCGAGGCAGTCTCCATCACGAACAGCCCGCCGACGATCAGCAAAACGATCTCGTGGTGCGAAGCGACCGCGATCGCGCCGAGCGCCCCGCCGAGGGCCAGGCTGCCGGTATCGCCCATGAACACCGCGGCCGGCGGCGCGTTGAACCACAGGAATGCAAGGCACGCGCCCATGATCGCCGCGCACAGGATCGCCAGATCGCCCGCGCGGGGAACGTGCGGGATGCCAAGATAATGGGCAAAGTCAGCCCGACCGGCGAGATAGGCGATGATCGCAAAGGTGCCCGCGGCGATCACCACCGGCATGGCGGCCAGCCCGTCAAGCCCGTCGGTCAGGTTCACCGCGTTACCGAAGCCAACCATCACCACGGCGGCAAAGACGTAGTACAACGGCCCCATCGGGATGTAGCGCCCGGTAAGGAACGGCACGTAGAGGTTGGTGTTGATCTGGCTGACGATCAGCCAGGCCGCGATCCCGGCGACAAGGAATTCCCCGGCCAGCCGCATCCGCCCGGAAAGTCCGGCGGTGCTGCGCTTCTTGACCTTGTCGTAATCGTCGAGGAACCCGATCAGTCCAAAGCCGCCGGTCACTGCCAGGCACGCCCAGACGAACGGGTTGGTGAGGTCCATCCACAGCAGCATCGAGATCACCAGCGATACCAGGATCATCAGCCCGCCCATGGTCGGCGTGCCACGCTTGGCGAGGTGCGACTGCGGGCCGTCCTCGCGGATCGGCTGGCCCTTGCCCTGGCGCACGCGGAGCATGTCGATGAAGCGCGGACCGATCACCAGGCCGATGATCAGCGCCGTCATCAGCGCGGCGCCGGCGCGGAAGGTCTGGTAGCGGATGAGGTTCGCCAGCCCCTCGAAATGAAAATACTGCGCGATCAGGTAAAGCATTCCTGATCCTATTCCTCGTGCTGCGCGAGTGCGGAAACCACGGTTCCCAACCCGACCGAATTCGAACCCTTGATCAGCAGGACGTCTCCGCCCTCCAGACCCATTTGCCGGAGCGCCGCGAGGGCCTCTCCTGCCGTTCCGCAATGAGCGAAGCGAATCGCGTTGCCAAGCGCGGCCTGCGGGGCTTTCCCCAGTTCGTCCGCCAGAGCGCGCATCTCGTCGCCCACCAGGAACAGCCGGTCGACACTGGCGGCGGCGATCGGCGCGGCAAGGGCCGCGTGATACGCCGGCCCATGGTCCCCCAGTTCCTTCATCGCCCCCAGCACGGCGATGCGCCGACGGGCCGGGGTGGCCCCAAGCTGGGCGAGCGTTGCCCGCATCGACGCGGGGTTGGCGTTGTAGCTCTCGTCGATCAACTGGGCCGTGCCCGAACCATCACCTCCGGTCGCCGCGATTGCGTGCCGTGCGCCGCGACCTTTGAGGCCCTCCATTTCGGCCAGCGCCAGCCCGGCCGCGCCAAGGTCGGCCCCGACGGCGCGCACCGCCGCCATGACCGCCAGCGAGTTGGCGATCCAGTGCTCGCCCGGAGCGGCGATCGTGTAGCAGATCCGGCGATCGCCAAGATCGGCGGTGACCAGCGATCCACCGCCCGCCGCCGGAACGGCATCTAGCAGGCGGACGTCGGCATGGGCAGCCCGACCGAAGGAAACGACGGCGCCCGCATGTTGTTCTGCCGCTTCCTTCAGTCGGGCGTAATGGGGACTGTCTGCCGGGATGATCGCGACCCCGCCGGGCTCCAGTCCCTCGAATATCTCTGCCTTGGCGTCAGCGATTGCTTCCTCGCTGCCAAGCATCTCGATATGCGCCGGGGCGATCGTGGTGATCACCGCGACATCGGGGCGTACCAGCCGCGTCAGCGCGGCGATCTCGCCCTTGTGATTCATGCCCATTTCGAACACGCCGTACTTGCTGCGCGCGGGCATCCGCGTCAGGCTGAGCGGAACGCCGACATGGTTGTTGTAGCTCTT
>JAGWUU010000344.1 GCA_028868335.1 Sphingomonadales bacterium
CACGTTATTTTGACCGCCCTTGATCGACAGGGGACACAGCGCCGCGATCCGACAGATCGCGACCCTGTGTCCCTCAAGAAAGGGTTGGTCAGTCGAGTTCGATGCCGCCCGGAAGCGGGGCTACCGGTTGGTGCGGCGTTTCGGGATCGTCCTCATGCACTTCGATAATGCCACGACCAACGTGGCTCTTGCGATAGCCGTAGAGGAAATAGAACAGCAGCCCGATCCCGCCCCAGACCGGCAAAACCAGCATCGCGTCAGTCGGCAGGTTGAAAAAGAGAAATATGCAACCAGCCGCAGCGAGCGGTGCGACAACCCACGCCAGCGGCGTGCGGAATGGACGGACCCGCTTCGGATCGCGAACGCGCAGAATCAGCACCGCGATCGAGACCATCAGGAACGCGAACAGCGTACCAGAGTTCGAGATGTCCGCCAATTGCCCCACCGGCAGCAACGCGGCACCGAAGGCCACGAAAACGCCCGTCACCATCGTAACCACGTGCGGAGTCTTCCACTTCGGGTGCACCGACGCGAGCTTTTCGGGCAGCAGACCGTCGCGAGCCATGACGAAGAAGATGCGGGTTTGACCAAACATCATCATTAGGATGACCGACGGCAGGGCCAGGTTGGCGGCAAGCCCCACCAGATCGCCCGCCCAGGTGTGGTTGATCGAACGCAGGACGTGAGCCAGCGCCTCATTCGAGCAGACCAGCGGTTCCTTGCCCTGGGCCAGCAACGTTGCGCACTGCTGCTTGAATTCGGCCGACCCCGCAGCCACGCCCAACGCCGTCGGCTGCGCGCCGATAGCCCCGATCGCGCCCGCCGCGACAAGCAGGTAGAACACCGTACAGATCGCAAGACTACCGATCAGGCCGATCGGCACGTTGCGCTGCGGGTTCTTGGTTTCTTCTGCTGCGGTGGAAACCGCGTCGAACCCGACATAGGCGAAGAAGATCGACGCGGCGGCACCTACCACGCCCATTCCCGACGAACCTGCAGGGCCGAACCAGCCATTGGGAGTGAAGGGCTCAAAATGGCTGCGATCCATGACCGGCAGAGCCAGGGCGATGAACATGGTCAGCGCGGCAACCTTGATCGCGACCAGCGCGGCGTTGACGTTTGCGCTTTCCTTGGTGCCGATCATCAGCAGCCACGTGACCGCAAGCGCCACGAAGATTGCCGGGACATTGATCCAGCCGGTTGAGAAATCCGGCCCGGCCATGGTCCACGTCGGACCAGCCTGTATCATTGTCGGCAATTCGAACCCCGTCCAACTCTTCACAAGTCCCATGAAGTAGCCAGACCAACCCACGGAAACGGCAGACGCAGCAACCGCATATTCGAGGATCAGCGCCCAGCCGACCATCCAGGCGAGCAATTCGCCAACCACCGCGTAACTATAGGTGTAGGCAGAACCCGAAACCGGCACCATTGAGGCCAGTTCCGAATAGCACAGCGCCGCCACGGCACAGACCGAGCCTGCAATGACGAAACTCCACATCATCCCCGGACCAGCCTTCTGCGCCGCAGCGGCAGTCAGCACGAAAATCCCGGTTCCGATGATGGCCCCGATCCCCAACAGCGTGAGCTGCACAGGGCCAAGCGAGCGGTGAAGCGATTTCTTTTCGGCGGTCGCCAGAATGGCGTCGAGCGGTTTTACGCGGCCGAACATGCATTTCCCCTAAGCTGGCGGCGCATATCGAGCCCATCGGGGGCCGAGCGTCCGCTTGTCTTTTCCTGGTCGGGGAAGCTAGCGGCCAAGCAGTCATTGGCAAGCCGTAAACGCCAAGCCTTCCCCAGCTTTGCCGCCTCGGCTAAAGCGGATGCATGTCCACGACCTTTCAACTCGATACCGCGACCAGTCGCGCGCATCCCACCCCCGCCCCATTGCGGCGCCTGTCGATCCCGGCAATCCGCCAGCGCAAGGCCGATGGAGTTACTGCCGAACCGATCGTCATGCTTACCGCCTACACTGCACGCCAGGCGCAATTGCTCGACCAGCATTGCGATCTGCTGCTGTGCGGAGATTCGCTGGGTCAGGTGATCTATGGCCTGCCGTCAAGCCTGCAGGTGACGCTCGACATGATGATCGCGCACGGCGCGGCGATCGTGCGCGGCTCCTACCACGCCGCGGTGGTGATCGACCTTCCCTTCGGCAGCTATGAGCGCTCGCCCGAACAGGCACTTGCAAGTTCAGCCCGTGTTCTTGCCGAAACGGGTGCATCGGCGGTCAAGCTTGAAGGCGGGGCCGTCATGGCCGAAACTGTAGCCTTCCTGACCCAACGCGGCGTGCCGGTGATGGGGCATGTCGGACTGACGCCACAGGCGGTCAATACGCTCGGCGGCTACAAC
>JAGWUU010000345.1 GCA_028868335.1 Sphingomonadales bacterium
CCGACCTGCGCTTCGACGCGGCGGCGAACGCGATCTACCACTTCGTCTGGGACCAGTTCTGCGACTGGTATATCGAACTGATCAAGGGATCGTTCGACGAGGAAACCAAGGCGGTCGCCGGTTGGGTGCTCGACCAGATCCTGGTCATGCTCCACCCCTTCATGCCCTTCGTCACCGAAGAGCTGTGGTCGAAGCTGGGGGATCGCGCGGACTATCCGCTGATTACCGCAAAGTGGCCCGAGCCGGGCGTTAGTGTCGACGCCGCGGCAAAGGCCGAGGTCGATTGGCTCATCGCGCTGATCGGCAACCTGCGCACCGCCAAGAACGAACTGGGCATCGCGCCCGGCGCCAAGCTCGATGCCTACCTGCCCGAGCCGAGCGCTGTGACGCGCGGGATTATCGAGCGCAATCCGGCGGCGATCGAGCGCCTCGCCCGCCTCAATGAAATTCGCCTGGAAGCGGCTCCTGCCGGAGCGGCCATGCAGATCGGGGCGGGCGATGCGAACGTCATCATCCCGCTGGAAGGCGTTATAGACATCGCCGCCGAAAAGGCCCGCCTCGCCAAGGCGCTCGAAGTGGCACAAAAGGAAGCAAAGTCGCTCGAAAGCCGTCTCAACAACGCGGCCTTCGTCGAAAAGGCCAAGCCCGAGGCAGTCGAGAAAGCGCGCGCCGATCACGCGATGCATTCCGCCGAGACCGAGCGGTTGGCGGCGGCGCTGGCACGGTTGGGGTGATGATCGCGCGTGGCCTTCGACTGGCTCTGGCTGAGCGGCCGTTCTCAGCGTTCCAGACTCTCAAGCCCGCGCCATGCTGACCCTCGCCGCTACCACCCCCGGTGAGCCGGAAATCTTCGCCTCCCTGCAAGGCGAAGGCCCCAGCGCCGGGCGCCCGTGCGCGTTCGTCCGCCTGAGCCGTTGCAACCTTGCCTGCCAGTGGTGCGACACCGCCTACACCTGGCGGTTCGAGGGCGACAACCGCCCACATCGCGATGGTCACTTCTTTGATCGCGCAGCCAATCAGGTCGTCCTTTCGGAGAAGGACGTAGCTGAGCGGATCGGCATTCTTGCCCAGGATCGCCTTGTCATCACCGGCGGCGAGCCGCTGATGCAGGGCGCGGCGCTTGCGAAGATGGTCGCGCTGCTGGAGGACATGACCGTCGAAATCGAGACGAACGGCACGGTCGCCCCGCATCCGGCGCTCGATCCGCTGGTCGCCCAATATACCGTCAGCCCCAAGCTGGCCCATTCAGGCAACCCGGTCGATCTTGCCCTGATTCCCGAACGTCTCGACGCCTGGGCGAACGAACCTAAAGCTTGGTTCAAGTTCGTGATTGCGCAGCCCGAGGATCTTGACGAGGTCCTGGTCCTGATCGCCCGCCATGGCATCGCTCGTGATCGGATCTACCTGATGCCCGAAGGCACCGACAGCGCCACGCTGCGCGAGCGCGAGCGTTGGCTCGCCCCGTTTGCAGTGGAACACGGCATGCGCCTTTCAGACCGGCTGCACATTCACCTCTACGGCGATACGCGGGGAACCTGAACGGATCAGCGCCGCGCTCAGCGTCCCTGGGCGCGCCAGCGCTGAACGGTGCGCAGCACCATTTCCTCTTCGCCACCGCTGCTGTTCCACAGGTTGCTGAACGAGGGGTCTTCGGAAGCCGGGCGCTTCACTTCCTCAAGGTCGTCGAAGCTGACGCGGATCGGGATGGACACGCCCTCGCCGCAGATGATGCACTCGCGGTTGCGCAGTGCCGGGATCGCATCGAGGAAACCACGCGCGCCTTCGGGCATGGCCGCCTTTACGAAGGCCTGGTCGCGATCGTTGTTGAGGCGCATCGAAATGATCGTGCCGCACTGCGACAGCACGCCTTCGGCAAGGTCGGACGGGCGCTGCGTGATCAGCCCCAGGCTGATGCCGTATTTACGGCCTTCCTTGGCGATGCGGCTGAGGATGCGACCGACCGACGAACCGTCGGCGTTCTTCTCGCTGGGGACATAACGGTGCGCTTCTTCGCAGACCAGCAGCACAGGCCGGGTCTTTTCGTCACGCGACCAGATCGCGAAGTCGAATACCAAGCGGCTGAGCACGGCGACCACGGTGCTGGTGATGTCCGAGGGCACGCCCGACACATCGATGATCGAGATCGGCTTGCCACGACTGGGCATGCGAAAGATCTTGGCGATGAATTCGGCCATGGTGTCACCCACCAGCATGCCGGAGAACATGAACTGGTAACGCGGGTCGGCCTTCAGTTCGTCAATCTTGGTCTTGATCCGCATGAACGGGGCGGACGAGGTTGCCTTGTCCAGCTTGCCCATCTCGTTCTGGATGATCGTGGTCAGGTCGGA
>JAGWUU010000346.1 GCA_028868335.1 Sphingomonadales bacterium
ATCGGCCAGGCGTTCGCGTGTCTGCGCCGCCGTAGTACCGAGCACCCGCTTGCCAAGCGCGTGGAGTCCTCCGGCCGGGTCGATCACCACGAAGTCGCGGCGTTCGCCGCGCGCCAGCATCAAACCATGTTCAGCCAGAGCGGCCACAAACGCCTTACCGCTGTCGGCGTGGTCGTAGCACGTGCGGATCGTTTTGCGCACGTCCTGCAAGTCCACGTCGAGGCGGCGTGCTTGTTCTTCTTCGCTACGCCCCGGTGCCATCACCGTGCCCTCACGCACGTTGCGTACTGGCGTCAGGCCGAGTTCCTGCTCCAGTTCACGGCTCACTTCCTTGAGCCGCAGCTTAAAGAATGGCAACGGCCGCAGCTTCATGGATTCATCATCGATGCGCGACCATGCCAGATGCATATGTTCATGGCCGCTGGCTTCGTCCCGATGAAACGCGATCGCCCGTGGCTGGCCGCTGTAACCGAGCTTCGCCTCGATGCGATCGGCAACGCGTTCCCATTGCGGCCGGGTCAATTCTTCGCCCTCGGGGTTCCGCACTTGAACATGAAAGAACGGCTTCGTGCATTGGGTGGCCTCGGCCATGACATGCACGCTGCGAAAAGCATCGCCGATGGCGGCGGCGGCAAAGCCGCGCAGTTGCCACAGTTCGGCGCGCTCGCCTTCCTTGCCGGTCGTCATGTAGGTGGCAAGCTTCGCGCCGTTGTTGTGCAGCGTGCCCTTCGCAATCATGGACGCTCCGTCCTTCCGGTCGCTTCCAGGATTTGCGCCACGGCGGCGCGGACCAGCACGAGGGTTTCGGTGCTGTCCTGTGCACCCACCGCCCGACCCGCGTTCAAGGTGTGGGCGATCTGATTGAGATTGCTGCCGACCTTGTTCAATTGCGCGACAGCATGCGCCAGCAGTTCCGCATTGATCGGCGGTGCCCGCTTGGCACGCAGACCCGCGCCCCCCAGGAGCGCGGCGCGGCCATAGCTTGACCGGGTCAGTCCCGATGCGAGGGCTTTGGCCTGAGCAACGACGTATTCATCGGGGGTCATGGCGATCTGCCAAGTCTTGCTGCGTTCCCGCTTCTGGCTGCCGCTGCGCTTTGCGCGAGCGGCTGCTTTGGCGGGGGCGCTCACGCCCCGACCTCCAGGCCAATGACATTGCCGCATGTTGCGTGCACCTCCTGATGCAGGAGGGTCACGCGGGGGATCAAACGGGGGGCGCTGGCGCTCCCCTTTGCAAGGTGAGGCCAGGCGGCGCGGTGCGCCGTCTGTCCGTGTCGCGTTATTAACGCGAACAACTTGCTCTCTGTTTTGCTCACGATTCGTCCACCTTCTCCATCGCTGGTATCCCGGTCAAGCTCTCACCCCAAGGGATAGTGTTTTTGCTGCGCTGCGCTGTGCTCTTCGCGTCACAGTCGATCCTCCCCTTGTCGCTGCAAATTCCGCCCGTCAGCCGATGCCGACGGGCGGTCTTGCTTCACCACCAGGAGTCGTAGAACACCACCAGACCCCGGGCGATCACGGCGCGTGCTTTGGCAATGAAGGCCAGGTCATCGTCTTTGCGCTCCGGCGTGGATTGGCCAAAGAAGAAGCCGACGGTTTCCGGCAAGGCGTTGTCGTTGATTGCTTGCTCCAGCGCGTCGAGGTCAGCGCTGTCCAGCCGCACCGTGGTGCAGTTGAAGCTGTCCATCCGGCCGCCCTTGGTGCGATAAAGCTGCTCCATCCAACCGTGCAGATTGGGGTGCTTGCGCCAGCGGTGAATCCTTTCTTCTGGCTCAATCGGCAAGTCGGCCTGTACGTCACCGACGATCTCTGCCCGGTACGCAAAGGCGAATTGATCTAAACCCATGGTGGTCTCTCCCTCTTCGATCCGCCGCGTGATTGCGTGCGGTGAAGCCGGAAGAAAGACGGCGTGACCGGGGGGCAAGCTAAGAATTTTTCCCGCAGCGGGCTTGATGCCGCGCCGCGGGGTCAACGCCCCGAGGACAAAAATTGTTGGCTTGGACCAAGCCCCCGCACCCCTCCGCGGGGGCTTTGTTCCCCCCGGGCGCGACGGCTTTATTCTGGCTTTCTCCTGTTTCTCGCTCCGCGTGTTGCAGAACGCGCTGTCGTCAAAGGTGGTCACACCGGTCGGCATCGGCGCGCCGGGCTTCGCTACGAACACGCATTTGCGTGTTCGCTTCACGCTACCGGCGCGGCCAACAGTCCCCCGGACTGTTGGCTCCCCTGCATGCCGCCGGTCATCCGTCCCCGCTGAAGCACGGTTGCAAAGAGGCTTGGCAACGAAAGGGCTCGGTGCGTCTGGATTGCAGCGACGTGCTAGCACCTGATGAAGTGCT
>JAGWUU010000069.1 GCA_028868335.1 Sphingomonadales bacterium
GAAGGCCGCGCGATCCAGCCGGTCGACGACAAGACCCTGTGGGGCCTCGGCACCAGCGGTGAAGACAGCCTTGCCGCCGCGGCGATTGACCGGTTCTGTCTTTCACTTGGCTCCGTCTCGGGAGACATCGCCCTTGCCCAGGGAGCAAGCGGCGTGGTCATCGCCGGCGGCCTTGGCCTGCGCATCCGCGATACCCTGCTGGCATCCGGCTTCGCCAGCCGGTTCAAGGCCAAGGGCCGTTTCGAAGGGCTGATGGCCAGCCTGCCCGTCCGCCTGATAACCCATCCCCAGCCCGGCCTGTTCGGTGCCGCGGCTGCCTTCGCCAAGGAGCATCTGAAGTGAATTCGATCGAAGCCATCATGCGCGCGGCGCCGGTAATCCCCGTCCTGGTGATCGACGAGGTTGCCCACGCCCGGCCGATCGCGGAAGCGCTGGTCAAGGGTGGTTTGCCGGTACTTGAAGTCACGCTGCGCACGGCCAGCGCGCTCGACGTCATCCGCGAGATGAAGCAGGTCGAAGGCGCGATCGTCGGGGCTGGCACCGTGCTCAACCCGCACGCGCTCGAGGACGCGCTCGAAGCGGGGAGCGAGTTCATCGTCTCGCCCGGCCTGACCGAACCTCTTGCCAAGGCGGCGGTCGCGGCGGGCGTGCCGTTCCTTCCCGGCATCGCCACCTCGTCCGACATCATGCGCGGGCTCGACCTTGGGCTGGATCGCTTCAAGTTTTTCCCGGCGGAAGCCAATGGCGGCATCCCGGCGCTCAAGGCCATCGCCGCGCCGTTCGGCGCCGTGCGGTTCTGTCCGACCGGCGGGATCACCGCTGCCACTGCGGGAGACTGGCTGGCGCTCGATCCGGTGCTGTGCTGCGGCGGATCATGGCTTGTCCCCAAGGGAACCCCCGACGTCGCCGCGATCGAAGCGGCGGCCCGATCTGCGGCGGCGCTGGGGCGATGAGCCTTTCCGCCCGGCTCGAAGCGCGGCTGCAGGACCTCCACGCGCGAACCGCTGAAACACCCCTGTTCAATCCGGTGTTTCAGCTAGGTCTGGAACTATCGCGCGAGATCGAATCCGGCGCGCTGGGCCTTGGCGATGTCGAGGCGCTGGTGTCGGAGCTGGAATGTGAAGGGCTGCTGGCACGCGCCACCCGGCTTAACCGGTTGCTTGCGCCAATCGAGCCGGCGGAGAACGAGGCGCGCCTGCGCGACCGGATCAAGCCGGACAGCTTCGCGGCCTTTGCCGAACGCAACCGCCACCCGCTGCTCCACATCGTCTTTACCGCGCACCCCACCTTTTTGCTGACCGCGCGCCAGTCCGATGCCGTGACAAGCGCCGCCTCGTCCGGCGAGATCGACGCGCAGACAACCTGCGTGGCCCCGCACAAGCGCGACGCGATCACGCTCGATTCCGAGCACGAGGCAGCCCTGGCGGCGATGAGCCGCGCCCAGGCCGCACGCGACCGGATCAATGCGCTGCTGCTCGCCGAAGCGCGCAAGCGCTGGCCTAACGACTGGCGCAAGCTCGAGCCGATGCCGCTGCGCCTCGCCACCTGGGTCGGCTATGACATGGACGGGCGCACCGACATCTCGTGGGCGACCTCGCTGCGCTATCGCCTGTCCGAAAAGGCCGAGCGTCTTTCGGGCTATGCCGCCCAGCTCGAAGCGGTCGCGCCCGAGATTGCCGCCCGCCTGGCCCGCGCCGCAACGCGCGCAACCGACATGGCCGAGCTGTTCGCCCAGGACTTTTCGGATCCGGCTGCGCTTTCCACTGCGGCCGATACCCTCACGGCCGCTCATCCTGACAAGCTGACCAGCCTTTCGGCGATCATCACCGCACTGGAGAACGAAGCGACCCACGCCGACGACGCCCAAGCCGAAGCGCTGCTGGTCGCCGCTGCGGCGATGCGCGCCGATGGCCTGGGGATGGGCTGGATCCATTTCCGGGTGAACTCCAGCCAGCTTCAGAACGCGATCCGCCGCCGCATCGATCCCGATGGCAAGCTTGACCTTGCCAGCCAGGCCGCGCTGGTGCGGATGCGCGAATTGCTGGCCGAAGCAAAGCCGCTGCGCACCAATTTCGCCGCGCTGGCGATCGAGAACAGCACCGCCGTCCGCCAGTTCCTCGCGATGGCGCAGATCCTCCAGCACATCGACGCCGATGCGCCGATCCGGATGCTGATCGCCGAATGCGAACAGCCGACCACGGTGCTGGCCGCGCTCTATTTCGCCAAGCTGTTCGGGATCGCCGACAAGGTTGACGTTTCGCCGTTGTTCGAAACCGAAAGCGCGCTGGAACACGGCGGCCGGTTCCTCGATGCGCTGCTCTCCGAAGAAGCCTATCGCAGCTACGCCCGCACCCGCGGGCGCGTATCGGTCCAGACCGGCTTTTCCGACGCCGGGCGCTTCGTCGGCCAGATCCCCGCAGCGCTGGCGATCGAACGGTTGCAGGGCCGTCTTGCGGAAGCGATGGTCGCCAACGGCCTCACTGACGTTGCGGCACTGGTGTTCGACACCCACGGCGAATCCATGGGCCGCGGCGCGCACCCCTCCTCGTTCACCGACCGGGTCGAATGGCCGCTTTCGCCCTGGGCGCGGCGGCGTTTCGCCCGCGCTGGCATCCGGCTGGAACCCGAGGTTTCGTTCCAGGGCGGCGACGGATACCTGTTCTTCGGAACGCCCGAGCTGGCGCTGGCCACTCTCACCCGCTTTGCCGAGGCCGCACCCGCGCAGACCGATCCCGACGCGCCGACTGATCCGTTCTATCGCCGCACCGATCTCAGCCTTGATTTCTACCGGGCAATCCGGCGTTTCCAGGCGGTGCAACTCACCAGCCGCACCTACCCCCGCGCGGTGACCGCGTTTGGCCTTGGCCTGCTCAATGACACCGGCAGCCGCAAGAGCCGCCGCCAGTCCGACCTTGCCGCCGATCGCGAGATGAACCTGCGCCAGATCCGCGCGATCCCGCACAACGCGGTTCTCCAGCAGCTTGGCTATCCGGTCAACGTCATCGCCGGGTTCGGCACGGCGGCAGATGGCAACTATGAAGAGATTGCCGCCCTGCTGCGTGAAAGCCCGCGCGGTCGCCAGCTTGTCCGCCTGGTCCGCGCCGCCAATGCGCTCGCCAGCATCAAGACCGTCGCGGCATTCGGCGAGCTGTTCAACTCGGCCTACTGGTCGAGCCGCCCCTACCGCGGCGATGAGGACCGGATCGCCGATGCCTGCCTGGCGCTGGCCGAATACCTCACCACCGATGACCGGACGGGCGTGTTCCGCCGTCTCGCATCGCGCTTGCGGGTCGATGCGCTCAAGCTCCACCGCCTGTTCTCGCTGATTCCTGACGAGGCGCCGCTGGCCGATCGCGAACATACCCGGCGGATGCTCGGCGTACTCCAGGCGCTGCGGCTCGCGCTGTTCCAGCACATGTTCATCAAGGCGGTTTCGGTCCCGGCCTTCAGCCGCGCTAACGACATCGCCCGCGAGGACGTGCTCGAGATGGTGTTCACCCTGCGGATCGAGGAAGCCCTCGGCCAGCTCCGCCGCGCCTTCCCGGTTCACTTTCCCGGGATCGGCGATTTTTCGGTCAGCGAACCGACCGACTACCCGGACAAGTCGGCGGTCGGTTACGGGGCGATCCACACCGATTTCATCGAGCCAATCGAACGCGCCCAGGCGCTGTCGCTGCGGATCACCACGGCGATCGCCAACGTATTCGGGGCGCACGGATAGGTGGAGCGTGGATTGAGTTGGGCGCGGGCTTCGACAGGCTCAGCCCTGACCCCACTCCGCGATCCGCGGTCCGTGATCGAGAAAGCTGACCAGCACGTCCGCGGTCTTGAGCGCGACCGATGCCCGGATCGAACGCCAGCGGGAAAAATCGCCCGGGCCGGGAGCGGTGGAGCCCTGGCGCAGGGGCGCGAGCAGCTCCGCCTCGAACGCCGCTATCAGCCCGGGATCGCGGATCGTTGCGACATATTCGGCGTTGGCGCGGTGGCTGACGAAGTCGAAGTTTGACGAACCCACCACCAGCGCCTCGCCGTCGATCAGCGCAGCCTTGGCGTGGGTCATCATCGGGGTGAGCTGGATGTCGAGGCCCGAGCGCCGCGCCACGCCCATCAGGTAGTCGCGGATCACCGGCTTGTTGTTCGGGCGCGGCGTATAGAGCCGCACCGGCACCCCGCGCGCCGCCGCGGAAGCGAGGGCGTCGACGAAGGGAAAGGTCGGATAGGCGCTGACCACCTCGATCGAGCGACGCGCACCGGCGAAGGTTTCCAGCAACGGCGCGAACCCCGCTTCATTGGCGCTGCCGTCAAGGCTGAGCAGATCGATCCCGGCCACGCTCTCGCCGCTGGTCGCGGTCTGCCCGGTCCAGTCGCGATCGAACTCGCGCGCAGCCCAGGCGGCAACCTCGGGATGCGCGATCCGCACCATCATGTCGTGCCAGTCGAAGTTGTGATCGGAAAAATTGACCCCGCCGATCCACACCACATCGTCGATAACGAGCAACTTCTTGTGGTTGCGCGTGGCATAGCGCAGCGGATTGCGCCCCACCGGATTGGTCAGCCGCACCCCGGCGCCAGCGGCAGCCATGGCGTCAAACATCGCCCAGGTCGCTTCGGCCTCGGCCGCAAGTTCGCGATCCTGCGACAGGGCCAGGAACCGGTCATTGATGACGTGACGGGTGTAATCGTCGACCAGCACCCTGCGGTCGGCCGCGGGGCTGGTGGCAATGGCCGAGGCCACCCCCTGCCCCGCTGCATCGCCTTCGAAGGTCATGGCCTGGACCAGCACGCGGTTTCGGGCGGCGGCCATGTCGGCGCTCGCCCGCGCCCAGAACGCGGCCGAGCCGACCAGCAGTTCGATGCGGGGAGCGGTCATCGCCGCGCCCGTGCCAGCGCGTCGGCAAAAAGGCAAGGCGGCTCGCCCGTTAACCTTTCCGTGCTATGCAGTCTCGCGCTGGAACGGACGGCACGATGGGCTGGCGCTTGCCGAAGAACGGCGCGATAGCAGCAACTTGCGGCGGACCACCACGCGGAGCGATGACACCATGACGATCAAGGTCAACACCACGACCGGACTGATTGCCGCTTTCGCCGCGGGTGCTCTCACGCTGGGCTATCTGGCGCTCAAACCAATCGACAAACAACAGGCCGTTGCACTCGCACCGGTTGCGAGCGGAACCTTTGCCGTCGCAGACAAGGCTGGCGCGCCATCCGCCGCCACACCGCCGCCGGAATCGCGCGACGAGCGCTTCGTGATCAAGCGGATCCTGCCGATAAGCGGCCCGATCAAATACGGCGAATGGCATTGGGACGAGGCGGGGGTGCCGTCTGGCCCGCTGGTCGTGACAGTCGATCTCGATGCGCGGGTGCTGTCGGTATTCCGCAACGGCTATGAAATCGGTGCGACCGCGGTGCTGCTGGGAACGAGCGAAAAGCCGACGCCGCTAGGGGTCTTTCCGGTCAAGATGAAGGACAAGGATCATCATTCCTCGACCTATGACAACGCGCCGATGCCCTACACCATGCGCCTCACCGACGATGGGGTTTCGATCCACGGGACCACGGTGGAGAAGGGTTACGCCAGCCACGGCTGCGTCGGCGTGCCCAACGATTTCGCAGCCAAGCTGTTCGCCATCGCCCCGGTCGGGACCAAGGTTTACATCACGCGGGGCAAGATGGTCGGCAAGGGCGACAGCCTGATCTGACCCGGCAAGAGCCGCTCACGCCAAACCTGAAGCCGTCACCCTGAAGTCATTTCAGTGTGGCGCGATTCCCGCATCAGCCCTAGCGCGGCGCCATGCGGATTGCGCCATCGAGCCGGATGCACTGCCCGTTGAAATAGCTGTTGCGCGCCAATTCCATTGCAAGACTGGCGAATTCCTCGGGCTTGCCCAGCCGCTTGGGGAACGGCACCGAAGCAGCCAGGCTTTCCAGCACCTGCGGTTTGGCCCCCAGCATCAACGGCGTCGCGAAAATTCCCGGCATGATCGAGTTGACCCGGATGCCCATGTCCGAAAGATCGCGCGCCATCGGCAGGACCAGGCCATTCACCCCCGCCTTGGCCGAACCATAGATAATCTGGCCGATCTGCCCGTCCTGCGCCGCAACCGAGGCGGTCAGCGTGATGCAGCCGCGCTCGCCATCCTCCAGCGGTTCAAGGCCCGCCATGCCCTCGGCCGAAAGCGAGGCAATGCGATAGCTCGCGACCAGGATGCCATGGACCCCATAGATATAGTCCTCGGTTGGCAGGCGCTTCAGCCTGCCCGCCTCCTTGTCGAAGGCGAGCGTCTTGCCCCTTCGGCTTGTCATCGCGCAGTGGACGGTGATGCGCTCCTGCCCGTGGGCGGCGCGCGCCTTGGCAAAGCCTGCCACCACCGATTCCTCATCGGTGATGTCAACCTTGCAGAACAGCCCGCCGACCGCTTTGGCCACGGCTTCGCCCTTGTCCTCGTTCACGTCGAAGATCGCGACCCTGACGCCCGCGCTTGCCAGGGCTTCCGCGGTCGCCTGCCCAAGGCCCGAAGCGCCGCCGGTGACGACGGCAGCCGTCGATGAATCAATCCGCATTTGACTCTCCCTTTAATCGCGCGATTAATGACGCTGCTTGGGGAGGATGGCAATGGTTCATACCGTCGATCTGTTCTGGTCGTTCCGCAGTCCCTATTCCTATCTGGCCACGCCCCGCCTGATGGAGCTGGAGCGCGATTGGGACGCGCGGGTGAACGTCCGCCCGGTCCTGCCGATCGCGGTGCGCCAGCCGGAATTCTTCGCCCACGCCGATCCGCTGTGGACCAGCTACCTGATGCGCGACTGCGTGCGCAGCGCCGAGTTCGCCGGGATGACGCTGCGCTGGCCGCGTCCCGATCCGGTGGTGATGGACTTCGCCACCCGGACCTACCCCACCGAGCAACCCTACATCCATCGCCTGACCCGGCTCGGCCAGCTTGCCGCTGAACGCGGCTTCGGCCTGCCCCTGCTGCGCGCGGTCAGCCACCTGATCTGGTCGGGCGAGGTCGATGGCTGGAACCAAGGCGACCACCTCGCCGGTGCGGTGGCACAGGCGGGGGGCGATCTGGCGGAAATGGACGCGGCTTGCACCGCCGAGGCGGACCGGCTCGACGCGGCGATCAAGACGAACGAAGCCGACCAGCGGCATGGCGGGCACTATGGAGTGCCGCTGATGGTTTACGAGGGCGAACCGTTCTTCGGGCAGGATCGCTATGACCAGCTTGCGTGGCGGATGCGGCAGAAGGGAATGGGGCCGAGGTAGTCGGCGCGCTAAGCCCGCCGCTGCGTTGCCCGGTTGAAGCTCCACCCCTCGGGCAAGGCCCGCGCCACCAGCCCTCCGATCGAGGCGGGCTGGCGCGCCACCAGCGCGTCGAACACCCGCGCCACGGCGCTGCCGCGCGGCGCGGTTCCGTCCAGCTCGGTGACGATCCGCGCCAGCACCCGCAGCGCCACGGCGCGCGGCGCCTGGGGCCGATAGGTCAGCCCGAGCGGCGCGCGCTCGACGCATTCGGCCCACTCGCGCTGGGCCGCCCACTCAAGCGCGGCATCGGCATCGGCCAGGTGCGCGGCGCTGGCCGCCAATGCGGCAACGTCGAGCCATTCGGCCTTGGCCAGCGCCTTGCGGATACGGGCGCGGTCAAAACGATCATCGGTGTTGGAGGGATCGGCGACCGGAGTGAGCCCCATGGCGCTCACCACTTCGGCCAGTTCCGATCTGCGCCAGCCGAGTACCGGGCGCAGCAGGGGCCGCCGCGTGCCGGGAACATGCCCGCGCCCGCGCACTCCCGCCAGCCCGGCAACCCCGCTGCCACGGTTGAGGCGCAGGAGCAGCGTTTCGGCCTGGTCATCGGCGTGGTGGGCTGTTGCAAGAGCGTCCAGCCCGTCGCGCTCCATCCATTGGGCAAGCGCGGTATAGCGCGCCGCGCGAGCCTCCGCCTGGACGTTTCCCGGCTCGACCTTGACGGCCAGGGTGGCGTGGGAAACGCCAAGCCCGGCGCAAACACGCGCCACCATCGCCGCTTCATCCGCGCTTTCAGCGCGCAGGCCGTGATCGACCGTCGCGGCGGCAATCCGCCCCGGCAAAGCGGCATGGGCCAGCAACAGCAGCGCGAGACTGTCCGGCCCACCGGAAACGGCCAGCGCCAGCCGTCCATCGTCCCCGCCCTGATCCCTGCGCCACAGCGCGGCAAGATCGGCGGCGAAGCGTGCCGTCAGTTCAGGCGGGACGGTCCTGTCAATTGCACTTCACCCCCGACCGCAGGGCATCGTACTGCCCCTTCAGGCGCCCTGCCGCTTCCTTGGGGAAATCGTCCGCGAACTGGGCCAGGGCGACGCAGGCGCGGGTCGTGTCCTTGCGCTGCTTCATGGTTTCGGCAAGGTACAGCAGGCTGTCAGGCGCGCGGTCGCCAGCCTTGCTCTTGGTGTAGTTGTCGACGAACCACTTGCCCGCCTCGTCGGTATTGCCCTCGTCGAGATAGGCGCGGCCGAGCAGATTCTTGGCATAGCTGACGCGGCTGTGCTTGGGATATTTCTGCAAAAACAGCTTCAATTGCTGCTCGGCCTCAGGATAGAATTTCGCATCCCACAAGCGATAGCCGTAGGAATATTCGTCGTCGCCCGGATCGTCGGTCGCGGGCTTTTCCACTGCCTTGACCGCGGCAAGCCGCTGGGCCGAGGCGCTGGCCGGTTTGGCTGGCGTCGTCGCGGCGGCCTTGGCCTTGGTCCCGGCTGTGCTGGCGACCGGCTTGGCCGGTGTGGTCGTCACGACAGGTTTCTGTGGGGCAGTGGTGACGACGGGCTTGGTCGCCGTGCCGCCGGTCATCGCCGCGAGGTTGGAACTGGTGATCGCGCCATTCTCGCTCGCCGTGGGAGTCGCCGCAGGGGTCGCCGCCTCGACGGTGGAAGCCGCCGTTCGCGCTTCAAGCTTGGCGATGCGGTTGGCATTTTCCTCACCCTGCGCGGTCAGCCGCGTCATCTGCGCCTCGACCGCATCCATCCGGGCGAGCAGATCGCTGACGGGCGTGGTCGCGGGAGTGCCGGTCGTCGGCGTCGCACCCGGAGCGGTGGACACCTGCGGCGGAAAGTATTTCGCATCGCCGCCGGGAAAGACCTGCCGCTGGAGCGCCTTGACCTCAGCCTCAAGCGCACGAATGCGCGTATCGGTGCCGCTGTCGACACTCTGGGCGAAAGCCGGGGCGGCAAGCGCCAGGGCCACCGTGATGAAAACCGGACGAGCGCCGCGAAGCATTCTGGTCATTCCTAATCCTACCCATCTCTTGGCCGCATGCGGCTTGTGTGCCGCACGTCGACCAAACCTGCGATGAACTGCCCGGTCACGCTTAGCGCCGCGTTAACCTTGCTGTCGAGCGCCCGGCGCCCGGTTTTGCGCAGATTGGAAGGATTGTCAGGTAGCTGACGGGGCCGGGGCCGCCGCAGCGGCGGGGGCAGGCGTCGAAATCGTCGCGGCGGCGCTTCCCGCCGGTTGCGGAATCGGGCTTGCCGGTGGCTGGCCAGCGTGGTGCGGCTGTGCAGCCACCATGCGGTTGTGCGCCGGGGCGGTCGCGGCAACCGGCGCCCCGCTCGGGGCTGGTGCCGCACTGGCCTGTCCGCGCGCCAGCAACGCCGCCGCCGTCACCGGAATGTCCTTGATGGTCTGCTGGGTTTCGGCGAGCTTGGGCACTGGCCGTCCCCCCACCGTAATCGACAGCGCCTGGGGATTGGCAGTCCAGATCTTCACGTCGGGAACATTCTGCGGAACGGTCCAGGTATCCCCCTGGGCCATCTCCTTCTGCATCAGTTGCTTGCCGGTGCCATCGTAGAACTTGACCCAGACCTTGGGCTCAAGCGCCGTGAACACGACCGGGCCAGTCGGCACGGGAGCGGGTGCGGGCGCCACGGGCCCGGTTGCGGCGGGCGACGGGGCTGCGGTTTCCTCGGGCACAACCGAAGGCAATGTTCCGCCCGGCGAATAGTAGCTGCGCCAGGCAAAGGCGATACCGGCGATCACCACGACAAGCGCGGCAAGCGCGGCGAACCAGGCAAAGCGGGCAGCGGGGACCCGCGCGGGATCGCCCGGTTCGAACGCAGGCAGCGCCCGCGTTGGCGCCGGCTCGTGCATGGCCAGCTCGGCGCGGACCGCATCGACGATTTCCTTGTCATCAAGGCCAAGCGCCTTGGCATAACTGCGCGAAAATCCGACGGCATAGGTGCGCGCGGGAAGCGCCGCGAAGTTGTTGGATTCGATCTCGGCCAGATGGCGTTCGGGGATCTTGGTGATGGCGGCCATCTGCGCCCGGCTCTGGCCCATGGCCTCTCGTGCGCGCATCAGCCGCGCGCCAACGCTTTCCAGAGGCAACTCCGCCTCGATCACTGCATTCTCCGACATTCCGACCCCGGTTCGATTTTATACTGAAAAGCCGGGCGGGACAATCGTGCCAAATTCATACAAGTCAACGCGAAACCCGCCGCCGCGCACCCCCGGGCGACGGGATGAGCCGAATTCGTGACGGGATGCGGCACCGGGCCCCGCCTAGTCGACGTCGACCCCGCGATCGCGCGCCCACTGGCTCAGCGATGCGCGAAGATCGACGGGGGGAGCGGCGAGCCAGCCGGTCATCGCTTCGCCGATGTCGGCAAGATCGACCTTGCGCACCAGCTCCTTGATCGGACCGACGCTTGCCGGAGTGATCGATAACCGGCGAATCCCGATCCCGAGCAGCGCCAGCGCTTCCAGCCTGCGCCCCCCCATCTCCCCGCAGACGGTCACGTCGACGCTGTGTCCGGCGAGATTGCCCAGCACCCGGCGCAGAAAGCGCATGATCGCCGGGCTCAGCCAGTCATAACGTTCGGCAAGCTTCGGGTTCGAGCGGTCCGCCGCGAAAAGGAACTGCGTCAGATCATTGGTTCCCACCGAAAGGAACGACAGCTTCGGCGCGATCACGTCGAGCTGTTCGGCCAATGCGGGCACTTCCAGCATGGCGCCATAGCGGATCGCCTCGGGCAGCAGCTTCTTCTGGCCCTTGAGAAACCGGACCTGGTCCTCGAACACGGCGCGCGCCGCATCGAATTCCCACGGCTCGGAAACCATCGGGAACATCACGTTGAGCGTGCGCCCCGCCGCCGCTTCAAGCAGGGCGCGAGCCTGGACCTTGAGCAGTCCGTTGCGTTCCAGGGCCACGCGCAGCGCGCGCCAGCCCATCGCGGGGTTTTCCTCCTGCTCGCCGTCGTTGTGTCGCAGGTAGGGCAACACCTTGTCGCCGCCGATATCGACCGTGCGGAATACCACCGGCCTGTCTCCCGCGGCATCGAGCACGTCGCGGTAGAGCCGGGTCTGGCGCTCACGCTGGGGCAGGGTGGCGGATACGAGGAACTGGAATTCGGTGCGGAACAGTCCCACGCCGTCCGCCCCGGTGAGCGAAAGGTTGGGCATGTCATCGCGCAGGCCCGCGTTCATCATCACCGTGATGCGGGTGCCGTCGCGCGTGAAGGGCTCGACATCGCGCAGCGCGGCATAGGCGGCAGCGCGTTCCTTGCTCTTGGCGAAGCGCGCCTCGAAAGCCTCGGCGACCGCGGGCAGGGGCCGCACCATGACATTGCCCTGGTCGCCATCGAGCAGCAGCGGATCGCCATCGCGAACCGTGCCGCGCAGGCCGTGCACCCGGCCAAGCACCGGAATGCCCATGGCCCGGGCCACGATCACGACATGGGCGGTGAGCGAGCCTTCCTCCAGCACCACGCCCTTGAGGCGGCGCTTGTCGTATTCGAGCAGTTCGGC
>JAGWUU010000347.1 GCA_028868335.1 Sphingomonadales bacterium
CTTCGCAAAGGCAGGCACCTGTTGCAGCTTCGCATCGCATCACGGCGCGTCTCGCCCGACAATCATCCGCGCGCGGCAGGCAGTTGGCTTGAATTGCTGATCGATACGATACGATCGCTGATGCCTTATGGCGTGGAGCCCGCCCGCAAGCGCTTCCTGATCGCAGGCTGGGCCCTTGCCACGCTCATGGCCCCGCCTGGTCTGGCGCGGCGGCTGATCTACGGGCGTTTCGCAGCCGGACGCTGACCGGACCCTTGACAGCCTCCGCGGTGACCGGGGGCCGGGGCGTAGATACGGACGTAGTCAACCTCCATGGTGGAGGGAGACGGTGTCTTGCTGATCGGATAGCCCGAGCCAAGCGCCAGATCGACGATCGGGAACAGCGGCGTGTCTAGTTCGCGCGGAGTGGGTGCGGCCCAGACAGGCACGTGATCCTGGAGGAACATGACCTGGCTCGGCGTGACCGCGATCCCGATGGTGACGAAACGCGAGGTCAGCGATCCCGTCGTAACGGGAATGCGCTTGCCAGCGCCTCTGTTCCTTTTCTCGTGCGGCGGTTTGAACTGGACGTGGACCGCCACCTGGTAGGCGGCCGGGTCGTGACCGTAGTATTCCAGACCGTCGATCTCGACCGATGGGCGGGGATCATGTCGCGGCTTCCGGCTCATAAGCCAGAAAGCCGGCCATGTGCCCGCACCCGGCGGCAACTTCAGCCGTGCTTCGAAGTAGCCGTAGCGCAGGCCCGCGCCTGTGCCTGTTTCGTCGGCGGCGGCGATAAGGCCTGAAGTCCATTTTCCGCTGCGATCCTTGCGCGCGGTGATGGTCAGTCTGCCGTCCCTGATCGCGAACGGCCCCGCCGGTCCGGGATCAGCAAAGCGGGCATCACCGAAATCGCCAGCCCATGGCGTATGTGCAATCCAGCGTCGGCCGTTCAGCTTCCAGTTGCCAATACTCGCGTCGTTGAACTCGTCGGCCCAGACAAGCCGATAGTCGCACAGGTCGAACCTGGCCTGCGGTGCGCCGGTCGGTTGGGCGCTTGCGGCGAGCGCCAGCAACAATCCGGCGGGAAGTAGGGCAAGCAACCTCATCTGCTGTCTCGGTGAGTCCTGGAGTTCATGATCAGGAGAACATAACCAAGGCGACAGGCGCGGCAATCATGCGACCGGGGTATCGGAACTACACCCTAGGGATAGGTTGTCGCCGCGCGCCGCTAATGGCACATTCCCGCGTTGATAGGGGGACATACTGAGGTTCGGCCTGGCCGTCCGGTACTGGAGCAACTCGCGATGAGCACGGAAGGCAGGGCAGACTTCACCGCCGGCTTCGAATCTGACGACGTTGGAACGGCTCAGGGCGCGGCAGACGTTCTTCTGCTCGACAACGAGCTGATCGAACCCGGCGCTGCGCACGCGGTGGAGCCGATGGGGTTCATCGGCAAGGCGGATCCCTTCATCAGGATCGCTCCGGCCCAAGGACGTTCGCCGCGCACCGTAACCTCCGCATCCGGCGAACGGCAGTTTGAAATTGCAAAACCGGCAGCCCGCGATGAAGGGCACGTGCCGGTCCAAGTATCGGAAGTCATGTCGGATTCGTGGCAGTCGCACCACCCGATCAGGACTTTCGAGCTTGAGGTGGAACTGGAAGATGCGCGGTCCCAGGCAGCTGCGGCTCGGCTCAGCGAGGAGCGCAGCAAGGTCGCCCTCTACCGCGCCGTTTCAAGCGCCTATGACTTTTCGCTGCTTGCCGCTGCGGCCCCGGATGATTTTGCGGCGGTTCTGGCGAAGGGCGGGATCATCCCGCAACAGCGGGCTCCAATGGTGGCTGTGGTCAAGCTGGTTTTCGGCGGCGGGTACGACAAGACCCGATTGTCTGAATATGCGGCGGCGCTGGAACTGGCTCATCGCCGCAGTCTGCCGAAGGGCGGGCTGCTGGATTTCCTGCTGACCGAACCGGGCGGATTGAAGGGCGTGGTTGCCCTTGAGCGTGCGTTGCGCAAAGGCGCGCCGATGCTCCAGCGGCACGAACGCACCTCGCCACGCGCGGCGATCGTTCGGGCGCTCCGGGCAATGCCGACGCGGACGCTGGACGATTTTGTCGCGACGGATGACGAGTTCACCCTGATGCTCGTTCGCAGGATGTCGGATGGCGCTCTGGTCTGCGTCGATCAGGTCCCTCGCAATGTCGCCTTCCTTGAAAAGGCGGCGAGCGAGATATTGGCGCAAGCGAAAACCTAGAGCCTGTCCGGTTCAGGTAGATGCACCGTGATCGTCCGAGGAAGTCCGCTGGGGGCGTTGCTCGTCGATCGCGATGTACGGCATCG
>JAGWUU010000348.1 GCA_028868335.1 Sphingomonadales bacterium
ACGCCTTCGTGATCTGCATCACCAACCCGCTCGACGCGATGGTCTGGGCGCTGCGCGAGTTTTCGGGCCTGCCCGCCAACAAGGTGGTCGGCATGGCTGGCGTGCTGGACAGCGCCCGCTTCGCCACCTTCCTCGCCTGGGAGTTTGGCGTCTCGGTCAAGGACGTCAACGCCTTCGTGCTCGGCGGCCACGGCGACACGATGGTTCCGGTACTCGAATATTCGACCATCAGCGGCATCCCCGTCACCGATCTGGTCAAGATGGGCAAGTCAAGCAAGGCGCGTCTGGACGAGATCGTCCAGCGCACCCGCAGCGGCGGCGGCGAGATCGTCGGCCTGCTCAAGACCGGCTCGGCATACTATGCCCCCGCCACCAGCGCGATCGCCATGGCCGAAGCCTATCTGGGCGACCAGAAGCGCATCCTGCCCTGCGCGGTCCAGGTTGACGGCAAGTACGGCGTCAACGGCCTCTATGTCGGCGTGCCGGTGGTGATCGGCGCTGGCGGAGCAGAGGAAGTGATCGAGATCGCTCTCGACGCCGAAGCCAGGAAGAACTTCGAAGTCAGCGTCGAGGCGGTCAAGGAACTGCTGGTGGCCTGCAAGGGCATCGAGCCGAGCTTGGGATGATTGTCGTCCCGGGCCTGACCCGGGACCGCTGGCCGCAATGGCGCAGCGAAACGGCCAGCGATCCCGGCTTTCGCCGGGATGACGAATTGGAGATTTTATGAGCATTCTCGTCAACAGGAACACCAAGGTCATCACCCAGGGGATGACCGGCAAGACCGGCAGCTTCCACACCGAAGCCGCACTGGCCTATGGCACGAAGATGGTCGCGGGCGTGACCCCCGGCAAGGGCGGGACCGACTTCATCGGCCTGCCGCAGTTCGACAGCGTCGCTGAGGCCAAGGCCGCGACCGGCGCTACCGCAAGCTGCATCTACGTGCCGCCCGCGGGCTGCGCCGATGCCATCCTTGAGGCGATCGACGCCGGGATCGAACTGATCGTGGCGATCACCGAAGGCGTCCCGGTACTCGACATGGTCCGCGTCAAGCGCGCGCTGACCGGCAGCAAGAGCCGCCTGATCGGCCCCAACTGCCCCGGCGTGCTGACCCCCAACGAGTGCAAGATCGGGATCATGCCCGGCAACATCTTCTCCAAGGGATCGGTGGGCGTCGTCTCGCGCTCGGGCACGCTTACCTATGAAGCGGTGTTCCAGACCACCAATGCGGGCCTGGGCCAGACCACCGCGGTCGGGATCGGCGGCGATCCGGTCAACGGCACCAACTTCATCGACGTGCTCGAGCTGTTCCTGGCTGACGATGAAACCAAGTCGATCATCATGATCGGCGAGATCGGCGGCAGCGCGGAAGAAGAAGCCGCGCAGTTCCTCAAGGACGAAGCCAAGCGCGGCCGCAAGAAGCCGATGGTCGGCTTCATTGCCGGGCGCACCGCTCCTCCGGGCCGCCGCATGGGCCACGCCGGGGCGATCGTCTCGGGCGGCCAGGGCGGCGCCGAGGACAAGATCGCGGCGATGGAATCGGCAGGCATCCGCGTCAGCCCTTCGCCTTCGCTGCTCGGCGAAACGCTGGCGGAAGTTCTCAAGGGCTGAGCCACCTACGGACTTGCGCGCGGTCTTTCTAGTTGGGCCGCGCGCAACCCCTTCCTCCCCAGGACAGGCATCATGGGTAACGAAACGCACGATTTCCTCCCCGACGATCCGCAACCCGGCCCAAGCTGGGGCCGCGCTGACTGGCGCACGGCATCGGACGACCTGACCCAGGCGCTCGACCCGACCCAGATGCAGGTGGCGATCAAGGCCGCGACCAAGGGCGGCCCCGCCCCCGATGGCCGCGCGATCGAGGAAGCGGCGGCGGATTCGATCCGGGCGATGATGCTGGTCCGCACCTACCGCGTGCGCGGCCACCTCGCGGCGGACCTCGATCCGCTGGGCCTGTCGCACCAGAACCTGCCGGCCGACCTGACGCCCGAATACCACGGCTTTTCCGGCGCCGCGCTGGATCGCAAGGTCTATGTCGGCGGCGCGCTGGGGCTGCAATGGACCACGGTGCGCGAACTGGTCGACGTGCTGCGCCGCAACTATTGCGGCAAGGTCGGCTATGAATACATGCACATCAACGATGTGGAGGAACGCCGCTTCATCCAGGACCGGATCGAGGGCGGCGACAAGTCGATCGACTTCACCCCCGAAGGCAAGAAGGCAATTCTCCAGGCGGTGATCCGCGGCGAACAGTACGAGAAGTTCCTCGGCAAGAAGTACGTCGGCACCAAGCGCTTCGGCCTCGACGGCGGCGA
>JAGWUU010000349.1 GCA_028868335.1 Sphingomonadales bacterium
GTGGACGAACTCTACGCCGTGGTGCCCGAGGATGTTCGCGCGCCCTATGACGTGCATGAAGTGATCGCGCGGCTGGTCGACGGCAGCGAGTTCCACGAGTTCAAGGCGCTTTACGGTTCCACGCTGGTCTGCGGCTTTGCCCATATCTGGGGCCAGCCGGTGGCGATTCTGGCCAACAACGGGGTGCTGTTCAGCGAGTCCGCGCAAAAGGGCGCGCACTTCATTGAACTCGCCTGCCAGCGCCGCATTCCGCTGCTTTTCCTGCAGAATATCAGCGGCTTCATGGTCGGCGGCAAGTATGAGGCGGAGGGGATTGCCAAGCACGGGGCCAAGCTGGTTACCGCCGTCGCCACGGCTACCGTGCCCAAGATCACCGTGCTGATTGGCGGCAGCTTTGGCGCGGGCAATTACGGGATGTGCGGCCGCGCCTATAGCCCGCGCTTCCTGTTCACCTGGCCGAACAGCCGGATTTCGGTGATGGGCGGCGAACAGGCGGCGAGCGTTCTGGCGACGGTCCACCGCGATGCGGAAAGCTGGACGCCCGAACAGGCCGAAGCATTTAAGGCCCCGATCCGGGCCAAGTACGAGGATGAAGGCAACCCCTACCACGCCACCGCGCGGCTGTGGGACGACGGGGTGATCGATCCCGCGCAAACGCGCGACGTGCTGGGCCTGGCGCTGGCGGCGACGCTTGAGGCGCCGGTGCCCGAGCGGCCGGCGTTTGGGGTGTTCCGGATGTGAGAAACGACCCCGAGCTGACGGAGCACGAACTCTTCCAAATGCTTTGGGTGACCAACCCGAAGACAAAACGCCCTGCAAAGCTCGTTCATACAGATGAACTTGAGGCGGAGTACCGTGAGTGGCTAGCGGGTGATTGCAGCCACCCAAATAAGCAATTGATGGCTATCGCAGTTAGGCTCGGGAAGCCACAGATACGCGAGCAGTGTCCAGACTGTGGCAAACCATTTGGCTCGGCAATTCCTCATTCGAGCGTCGGTGACTTATCAAAGCTAATGAATGGCACGGCTGATGATCAATACGAGTACGACCGCAATCGCAAAGCATCTATTGATGCGATCAAACTCCGACATCTTGCGCTCCAAACGAAACCTGGATGGGGCACGTCAGAATATGGGGAATATCTGAAATCTCCTGAATGGCAGCGCAAGCGTCTGGCAGTGTTACGGCGCGCAAATGGAATTTGTGAAGGTTGTGGTCAGAATGACGCAACTGTCGTTCATCACCACCATTATAATAGTATTTATGATGAATGGCTCTGGGACTTAGCGGCGCTTTGTCGCCCTTGCCACAGCAAGTGCCACCCCGAACATCGGACAGGTGATGACTAAATGATCCAATCCCTTCTCATCGCCAACCGCGGCGAAATCGCCTGCCGGATCATCCGCACGGCGCGCAAGATGGGCATCCGCACCGTCGCGGTCTATTCCGACGCCGACGCCAAGGCGCTGCACGTGCGTCAGGCGGACGAGGCGGTGCATATCGGCCCCTCGCCGGCGCGCGAGAGCTATCTGGTGGGCGAGAAGATCATCGCCGCCGCAAAGGCCACCGGGGCCGAGGCGATCCATCCCGGCTATGGCTTTCTCTCGGAGAACGCCGCGTTTGCGCAGGGCGTAATCGACGCGGGGCTGGTCTGGGTCGGCCCCAAGCCCGCCAGCATCGAGGCGATGGGGCTGAAGGATGCGGCCAAGGCGCTGATGCAGGCGGCGGGGGTGCCGGTCACTCCGGGCTACATGGGCGAAAACCAGGATGCTGCCTTCCTCGCTGCGCAGGCGGGCGAGATCGGCTATCCGGTGCTGATCAAGGCTGTGGCGGGCGGCGGCGGCAAGGGGATGCGCCGGGTCGATGCGGCGGGCGACTTTTCCGATGCCCTCGCAAGCTGCAAGCGCGAGGCGCTGGCCAGCTTCGGCAACGACCACGTCCTGATCGAGAAATACATCCTCTCCCCCCGCCACATCGAGGTTCAGGTGTTCGGCGACAGCCACGGCAACGTCGTCCACCTGTTCGAGCGCGACTGCTCGCTCCAGCGCCGCCACCAGAAGGTGATCGAGGAGGCTCCCGCCCCCGGCATGGACGAGGCCACGCGCGAAGCGATCTGCGCCGCCGCCGTCCGCGCCGCCAAGGCGGTGGACTATGAAGGCGCGGGCACGATCGAATTCATTGCGGATGCCTCCGAAGGCCTGCGCGCCGACCGCATCTGGTTCATGGAAATGAACACCCGCCTGCAGGTCGAACACCCGGTGACCGAGGAGATCACCGGGGTCGATCTGGTCGAATGGCAGCTGCGCGT
>JAGWUU010000070.1 GCA_028868335.1 Sphingomonadales bacterium
AGCGAGGTGTCCGACAAGGGCTTCCTCGTCACGTCCACGGAGGAACTGTTCCAGTGGGCCCGCACCGGCTCGCTGTGGTGGATGACCTTCGGTCTTGCCTGCTGCGCGGTCGAGATGATCCACGTGAACATGCCCCGCTATGACATGGAGCGCTTCGGCGTCGCCCCGCGTGCGTCCCCGCGCCAGTCCGACGTGATGATCGTCGCCGGCACGCTGTGCAACAAGATGGCCCCGGCGCTGCGCAAGGTCTACGACCAGATGTCGGACCCCAAGTACGTCATCTCGATGGGCTCGTGCGCCAATGGCGGCGGCTACTATCACTACTCGTACAGCGTCGTGCGCGGGTGCGACCGGATCGTGCCGGTCGATATCTACGTGCCGGGGTGCCCGCCAACCGCCGAGGCCCTGCTCTACGGCGTGATGCAGTTGCAGCGGAAGATCCGCCGCGTCGGCACGCTCGAGCGGTGATGGGGGAGTGCTGAACATGGCCGAAGTCCTGCATTCCGCGCCGCGCTTCGTTACGCCCGAGGGGCTGTGCGCCGAGCTGACCGCCGCCCTGGGTGACAAGGTTGTCGCCGCGAAGGAAGCGTTCGGCGAGATCGTCATCACAGTCGCGCGCGACAGAATCGTCGAGGTTCTGCGCACCCTGCGTGACGGCCACCAGTACCAGCAGCTGATGGAGATCGCCGGGGCCGACTATCCGTCGCGCGCCGAACGCTTCGAAGTCGTCTACATGCTGCTCTCGGTCACGAAGAACAGCCGGATCATGGTCAAGGTCTGCGCGGCCGAGGATACGCCGGTGCCGTCGGTCACCGGGCTGTGGCCCGTCGCCGGCTGGCTCGAGCGCGAAGTGTTCGACATGTACGGCGTGATCTTCGCCGGCAACACCGATCTGCGCCGCATCCTCACCGACTATGGCTTCGAGGGGCACCCGTTCCGCAAGGACTTCCCGCTCACCGGCTATGTCGAACTGCGCTATTCCGAAGAGGACAAGCGCGTCGTTTACGAGCCGGTCGAACTGGCGCAGGACCTGCGCAGCTTCGATTTCATGAGCCCGTGGGAAGGCGCGGACTACGTGCTTCCGGGCGACGAGAAGGCGGTCGCCCCGCCGCCGGCTCCGGCCCCCGTCGCCACGGCTCCAGCCAAGACGGAAGCCCCCACGGCCGACGTCCCCAAGACGACCGACAAGCCCGCCGATACCGGCGCCGGCGCCAAGGCCGATGCGGCCGCGGCGAAGCCGGTCGATGCCGGGGAAGGGGCCACCAAGGCCAAGCGCGCCCCTGCCAGGAAGTCCAAGGCGGAAAGCGCGCCGGAGCCGACGGAAAGCCGTCCGGCCCGCAAGCCCCGCGCCAAGAAGACCGGCAACGAAGGGGGCTCAGGCTCCGCGCCGGAGGGTAGCTGATCATGTCCATGCAGCTTGAACAGTCGCCGACCACCGGCGACGAGGTCATCACCAACTATACGATCAATTTCGGGCCCCAGCACCCGGCGGCGCACGGCGTGCTGCGCATGGTGATGGAGCTGGACGGCGAGATCATCGAGCGGATCGATCCGCACGTCGGCCTGCTCCACCGCGGCACCGAAAAGCTGATTGAGCACAAGACCTATCTCCAGGCGCTGCCCTATTTCGACCGGCTGGACTACTGTTCGCCGCTGGCGATGGAATACAGCTACGTGCTGGCCATCGAGAAGCTGCTCAACCTCGAGGTGCCGCTGCGCGGCCAGTACCTGCGGGTGCTGTTCGCCGAGCTGACCCGCATCTGCAATCACATGCTCAACCTCGGCTCCCACGTCATGGACGTGGGTGCGATGACGCCGAACCTGTGGATGTTCGAGATCCGCGAGGATTGCCTCAACTTCTTCGAGCGCGCCTCGGGCGCGCGCATGCATTCGGCCTGGTATCGCCCCGGCGGCGTCCACCAGGACGTGCCGGAAAAGCTGCTGGTCGATATCGGCAACTGGATCGACGAGCGGCTGTTCCCGCTGTTCGAGGACGCGATGAGCCTCGTGGTGGACAACCGCATCTTCAAACAGCGCAACGTCGATATCGCGTTGGTCAGCAAGGAAGACGCGCTGGCCTGGGGCTTTTCCGGTCCGATGATCCGCGCCGCGGGCATTCCGTGGGACCTGCGCAAGAGCCAGCCCTACGACGTTTACGACCGCATGGACTTCGAGATCCCGGTCGGCACCCGCAGCGACTGCTATGACCGCTTCATGGTCCGGGTCGAGGAGGTGCGCCAGTCGGCCCGGATCATCCGCCAGTGCATCGCGGAAATACCGCAGGGCCCGGTCGCATCGGACGATCGCAAGGTCAGCCCGCCCAAGCGCGCCGCGATGAAAAGCGACATGGAATCGCTGATCCACCACTTCAAGCTCTACACCGAGGGCCTCCACGTCCCCGCGGGCGAGGTTTACGTCGCTACCGAAAGCCCCAAGGGTGAATTCGGGGTTTATCTGGTCAGCGACGGCAGCAACAAGCCTTACCGCTGCAAGATCCGCCCGACCGCGTTTTCGCACCTCCAGGCGATGGACTTCATGTGCAAGGGCCACATGCTCCCCGACGCAACCGCGATCCTCGGCGCGATCGACGTGGTGTTTGGGGAGTGCGATCGCTGATGACCTACCGCCTGCAAATCGCCACCCAGATGATCGCGCACTACAACGCGCAGGATGCCGACGCCTATGTCGCGCTGATGACCGACGATGCCTGCGAAGCCAGCTATCGCGGCGCGGTGCTGCGCGAGGGCAAGGAAGGCGTGCGCGCCGGGCTGAAGGCGATGTTCGCTGAATTTCCCGAAAACCGCGCGGAAATCATCACCGGCTATCACCTGGGCGACTATGCCGTGCTGCACGAAAAGGTGTGGCGCTCGGCTGCGTCTGAACCTTTCGAGGTCATGTCCATCTACTCGTTCGAGGGCGACAAGTGCTCTCGCGTGGAGTTCGTTCGATGAGTTCCGCTTCGTTCTCCGTCACCCCGGCCACCGAGCCGGGGTCCCGCTTGTTCACCGCAGCCGTCAAGGCAGCGGAACCCCGGGTCGAGCCCGGGGCGACGATCTGGAGGGATCGCCGTGGCTGACCGTCATCTTGAACCCGATACCGAGGAACTGCGCGCCCGCTGGTCCGGCTTTGCCTGGACCAAGGAGAGCGCCGCGCGGGCAAAGCAGCTTATCGCGCACTATCCCGAAGGGCGGCAGCGTTCGGCGGTGATGGGCCTGCTCGATCTTGCCCAGCGGCAGATCGGCGCAGAGACGAACACCCAGGGCTGGCTGCCGATTCCGGTGATGGAATTCGTTGCGCGCGAACTCGACATGCCGATCATCCGCGTGGTCGAGGTGGCGACGTTCTACACTATGTACAATATTGTTCCGGTTGGAAAATTCCACGTTCAGGTGTGCGGCACCACGCCCTGCATGCTGCGTGGCTCCGACGCGATCATGGACGCCTGCAAGAAGCGCGGAATGCACAAGGGCCATACCAGCAGCGACGGGCTCTGGACCCTTACCGAGGTCGAATGCATGGGCAACTGCGCTTCGGCCCCCATGGTCCAGATCAACGACGACAATTACGAGGATCTGACGCCGGAACGGCTCGATGCCGTGCTCGATGCCCTCGCTGCCGGAAAGGCACCTAAACCGGGAACGCAGGAACCCGGACGGCACACTGTTGAACCCTTGGGCGGTCCAACCACGCTCAAGGCGATGGTCACGTCGAACTTTGATTATCGGAAGGAGTGGTAAGGCATGTCACTCCAGGACAAAGACCGCATCTTCACCAATCTCTACGGCTATCAGTCGTGGGATCTCAAGGCTGCCCGCCAGCGCGGCGACTGGGATGACACCAAAGCGCTGATGGCCCGCGGGCAGGACGCGATCATCGAAGAGATCAAGGCCAGTGGCCTGCGCGGGCGCGGCGGGGCGGGCTTTCCCACCGGGCTCAAATGGTCGTTCATGCCCAAGGAAAGCAAGGACGGGCGCCCCAGCTTCCTGATGATCAACGCCGACGAATCCGAACCGGGTTCGTGCAAGGACCGCGAGATCATCCGCCACGATCCGCACAAGCTGATCGAAGGCGCGCTGGTCGCCGGTTTCGCGATGCGCGCGCGCGCTGCCTACATCTACATCCGCGGCGAATATATCCGCGAAGCGCAGGTGCTTGAGGCAGCCGTGCAGGAAGCCTACGACGCGGGGCTCATCGGCAAGAACGCCTGCAAGAGCGGTTACGATTTCGACGTTTTCGTCCACCGCGGCGCAGGGGCCTACATCTGCGGCGAAGAGACCGCGATGATCGAAAGCCTTGAGGGTAAGAAAGGCCAGCCCCGATTGAAGCCGCCGTTCCCGGCAGGCGCGGGACTCTATGGCTGCCCCACCACGGTCAACAACGTCGAATCGATCGCGGTTGCCCCCACGATCCTGCGGCGGGGCGCGGCGTGGTTCTCGTCCTTCGGGCGCGAGAACAACAAGGGCACCAAGCTGTTCCAGATCAGCGGGCACGTCGAAAAGCCCTGCGTGGTTGAGGAAGCGATGAGCATTCCGTTTTCGGAACTGATCGAAAAGCATTGCGGCGGCATCTCCGGCGGGCGCGACAACCTGCTGGCGGTGATCCCCGGCGGCTCCTCGGTCCCGCTGGTTCCGGCAGCGGAAATCTGGGACGCGCCGATGGACTTCGACGGCCTGCGCGCAGTCGGTTCCGGCCTTGGCACCGCGGCGGTGATCGTCATGGACAAGTCGACCGACATCGTCCGCGCGATCAGCCGCCTGTCGCACTTCTACATGCACGAAAGCTGCGGCCAGTGCACCCCGTGCCGCGAGGGCACCGGCTGGATGTATCGCGTGATGGAACGCCTGCGCACCGGCGATGCCGCGGTCGAGGAAATCGACATGCTCCAACAGGTGACCAAGCAGGTCGAAGGCCACACCATCTGCGCCCTGGGCGACGCAGCGGCCTGGCCGATCCAGGGTCTGATCAAGCACTTCCGGCCGGAGCTGGAACGCCGGATTGCGGAGCATGGCACCATGCGGGAGGCAGCGGAATGATCTTCGCCCCACATACCACTCCCGTCACCCTGAACTCGTTTCAGGGTCCATTTCTCCCCTCGCGCCAAGGATTCGCTAGGGGAGGTAACCGCGCCGCTGCGTCTTTTGGTCAGGCTTTCGAGCGCAAGGCCCAATGGATGCTGAAACAAGTTCAGCATGACGACGTTGTTTGTGAGGGTGCGAAGTAATGCCCAAGGTCACCGTTGACGGCATCGAACTCGAAGTCCCGCAGGGCGCTACCGTCCTCCAGGCGTGCGAGTTGGCGGGGAAGGAAATCCCGCGCTTCTGCTATCATGAGCGTTTGTCGATCGCAGGTAATTGCCGGATGTGCCTGGTCGAGGTTGCCCCCGGGCCGCCCAAGCCGCAGGCGTCGTGTGCGCTGCCTGCCAGCGAAGGCCAGGTGATCAAGACCGACAGCGAAATGGTCAAGAAGGCGCGCGAAGGGGTGATGGAGTTCCTGCTCATCAACCACCCGCTGGATTGCCCGATCTGCGATCAGGGCGGCGAATGCGACCTGCAGGACCAGTCGATGGCCTATGGCCGCGGCGCCTCGCGCTTTCACGAGGCCAAGCGCGCTGTCACCGAAAAGTACATGGGGCCGCTGATCAAGACCACGATGACGCGATGCATCCAGTGCACGCGCTGCGTGCGCTTCAGCGAGGAAGTGGCCGGGGTCGACGAAATCGGCGCGCTCTATCGCGGCGAGAATATGCAGATCACCACCTATCTGGAACAGGCCGCCAAGCACGAGCTGTCGGCCAACGTGATCGACCTGTGCCCGGTCGGCGCGCTGACCAGCGGGCCTTATGCGTTCGAGGCGCGGCCGTGGGAATTGAAGAAGACGCTGTCGATCGACGTGTCCGACGCGCTCGGCTCCAACATCCGCCTCGATAGCCGGGGCCGCGAGGTGCTGCGTATCCTGCCGCGCTTCAACGATGACGTGAACGAGGAATGGCTGTCCGACAAGGGCCGCTACATGGTCGACGGGCTGACCCGCCGCCGCCTTGACCGTCCGTGGATTCGCCGTGACGGCAAGCTGGAAGCGGCGACGTGGGGAGAAGCCTTCGCCGCCGTTGCCAAGATCAACCCGGGCAAATCGGTCGCGGTGATCGCGGGTGATCTGGTCGACTGCGAGACGATGTTCGCGGCGAAGACGCTGGCCGGGGCGCTGGGCTCCACCCTGATCGAGGGACGCCAGACCGGGCTGGACTACGATTGCTCCAACCTCGCTGCCGTCAACTTCAACTCGGGCCTGGCGGGCATAGAGGATGCTGATGCCGTGCTGGTGGTGGGCAGCCATGTCCGCTGGGAAGCCGCCGTGCTCAACCCGCGCCTGCGTAAGATTGCCAAGCGCGGGGGCAAGGTGTTCCTTATCGGGCCGGAGTGGGAAACCACCTATCCCGCGACGTTCCTTGGCACCGATCTGGGCGTGCTGAACAAGCTGCCCAAGCACGTGGCCGATGCCTTCGCCAAGGCGGAACGTCCGGCGCTGATCATCGGCGGTGCGGGGCTGGGCAAGGGCGCGCTGGGCGCGTGCCTGGCCTTTGCCGATCAGTTCAAGCTGGTGCGTGATGGCTGGAACGGCTTCAACGCGCTGCATTTCTCGGCCGCGCGCATGGGCGGGCTGATGCTGGGCTATGCGCAGAAGGGCGGGATCGCCGATCTGGTCGCAGCCAAGCCCAAGATGGTGATTTCGCTCGGCGCGGACGAGGCGGACTACGCCAAGTTCGCAGGCAGCATGATCGTCTATATCGGTCACCACGGCGACAAGGGCGCGCACGCGGCTGACGTGGTCCTCCCTGCCGCCGCTTTCAGCGAAAAGCCGGGCACCTACGTCAACACCGAGGGCCGGGTGCAGCTCGCCGACAAGGCGGTGTTCGCGCCGGGCGATGCGCGCGAGGATTGGACTATCCTGCGGGCAATGGCCGATGCACTGGGTGTTTCGGTCGGTTTCGACAGCTATGACCAGCTCCGCGCCATGATGGCCGCCGAAGTTCCGGCGCTGGGCCGCGAAGGACTGGCGGACTATGGCGCGCTACCCAAGGCGGCCAAGGGCGCGAAGGCCAGCGGCGAGATCGCAACCTATCCGATCAAGGACTTCTACCTCACCAACGCCATCGCCCGCGCCAGCGCGACGATGCAGCGCTGCTCGGAAGAGCTGCTGCACGGTGTAAGCTTCGCGGAGGCTGCAGAATGACCAGCTTCTTCCAACAATGGATGCCCTACGAATGGGCCTGGGGCCTGGCCACCGTGGCGGGTATCCTGCTGATCGCCTTGCCGCTGATGCTGGCCGTGGCGATGATCATCTATGCCGACCGCAAGATCTGGGCGGCAATGGCGCTGCGGCGGGGGCCCAACGTGGTCGGGCCGTGGGGCCTGCTTCAGTCGTTCGCGGACGGATTGAAGGTATTCCTTCAGGAAACCATCGTTCCCAGCGCGTCGAACAAGGCGCTGTTCCTGATCGCGCCAATCATCACCTTCACCGTCGCGCTGATAGCCTGGGCGGTGATTCCGTTCAATTCGGGCGCGGTGCTGGCGGACATCAACGTCGGGTTGCTCTACGTCCTCGCGATCTCCTCGCTCGGGGTTTACGGGGTGATCATCGCCGGGTGGGCGTCGAACTCGAAGTATCCGTTCTTTTCGGCGATGCGCGCGAGCGCCCAGATGATTTCCTACGAAGTGTCGATCGGGTTCATCCTGATCTGCGTGGTGATGTGGGCTGGCACGTTCAACCTCAACGCCATCGTCCGCGCGCAGGAACACCACGTCTGGATCCTCAACGGCTTCGTGTTCAACCCGCTGCTGTTCCCGATGTGGGTGATGTTCTTGATCTCGGGCATGGCCGAAACCGCCCGCGCGCCGTTCGATCTGACCGAGGCGGAGAGCGAACTGGTCGCCGGTTACCAGACCGAATATTCAAGCATGAGCTTCGCGCTCTACTGGCTCGGCGAATATGCCAACGTCCTATTGATGTGCGCGCTCAACGCGACGCTGTTCTGGGGCGGGTGGCTGCCGCCGATTGACTGGGCGCCGCTGTACCTCATTCCGGGGATCGTCTGGCTTCTGCTCAAGATCTTCTTCTTTTTCTTCATCTTCTCCTGGGTCAAGGCCACGGTCCCGCGCTATCGCTACGACCAGCTGATGCGCCTGGGCTGGAAGGTGTTCCTGCCGCTCTCGCTGCTGTTTGTCGTGCTGGTGAGCGGGTGGCTGATGTTCACGAGGTACGGCGTATGAGCCCCGCTCAAATCATCAAGAGCTTCACCCTGTGGGAGTTCGTGAAGGCGCACTGGCTGACCTTGAAGTATTTCTTCAAGCCCAAGGCGACGATCAACTATCCGTTCGAGAAGAACCCGCTGAGCCCGCGCTTCCGCGGCGAGCATGCGCTGCGCCGCTATCCCAACGGCGAGGAACGCTGCATCGCCTGCAAGCTGTGCGAGGCGGTCTGTCCGGCCCAGGCGATCACCATTGAAGCCGAGCCGCGCGAGGATGGCAGCCGCCGCACCACGCGCTATGACATCGACATGACCAAGTGCATCTACTGCGGCTTCTGCCAGGAAGCCTGCCCGGTCGATGCCATCGTCGAGGGGCCGAACTTCGAATACGCGACCGAAACGCGCGAGGAACTGCTTTACGACAAGGCCAAGCTGCTGGCGAACGGGGACAAGTGGGAGCGGGCAATCGCCGCGAACCTTGAAGCCGATGCGCCGTATCGCTAGGGGGCGCGCGCAATGATCCAGGTTTTCGCCTTCTATCTGTTCGCCGCGCTCACCTGCATCGCGGGCGCGGTGACGATCCTTGCCCGCAACCCGGTCCATTCGGTGCTGTGGCTGATCGTCGCCTTCTTCAACGCCGCCGGGCTGATGGTGCTGGCCGGCGCCGAGTTCATCGCCATGCTGCTGGTGATCGTTTACGTCGGCGCGGTCGCGGTGCTGTTTCTGTTCGTGGTGATGATGCTCGACATCGACTTTGCCGAACTGCGCGCCGGGTTCATCCGCAACTTCCCGCTCGGACTGCTTCTGGCGGTGGTCCTGCTGGTCGAACTGGGCGTCGGGATCGGCGCCTGGAGCGTCGGCGGCATCAAGCTGGGAACGCCGGACGGAACCGCTGCCGTGCCGCAGGGCGCCTCGAACATCGAGGCGATCGGGCTGCTGCTCTACAGCAAATACCTGTTCCTGTTCGAAGCGGCGGGCGTGCTGCTGCTGGTCGCGATGGTCGGCGCGATCGTGCTGACTCACCGCAAGCGGACGGGCGTGCGTGGACAGAACGTCTCGCGCCAGGTTGCGCGCCGACCGGGTGAGGCAACCGTCAACGTCAAGCCCGAGATCGGGCAGGGGGTGTCGCTGTGATCGGTATCGGCCACTATGTCACGGTCAGCTCGATCCTGTTCGTGCTGGGCGTGTTGGGGATTTTCCTCAACCGCAAGAACGTGATCATCCTGCTGATGGCGATCGAGCTGATCCTGCTGGCGGTCAACATCAACCTGGTGGCCTTTTCCAGCTACCTGCATGACCTGACCGGGCAGATTTTCGCCATGTTCGTGCTGACCGTCGCCGCTGGCGAGGCGGCTGTCGGGCTGGCGATCCTCGTCATCTATTTCCGTGATCGCGGCACCATCGCGGTCGACGACGTCCACAACCTGAAGGGGTAAGGTGCCAGTGGATCCGATCCTCTTCATCGTCTTCCTGCCGCTGCTCGCCGCGATAGTCGCGGGGCTGGGCAACCGCGCGCTGGGCAATCTCGCCGCCAAGGCGGTGACGACCGGCGCGCTGTTCATCGCCTGCGTGCTGTCATGGCCGATCTTCCTCAGCTTCCTGGGCGGGCATGCCGAGGCGCATGTCGTGCCAGTGATGCAGTGGGTGCAATCGGGCGCGTTGAAGTTCGACTGGGCGCTGCGGGTCGACACGCTGACGGCAGTGATGCTGGTCGTGGTCACCTCGGTGTCGGCGCTGGTCCACCTCTATTCGTGGGGCTACATGGACGAGGACCCGGACCAGCCGCGGTTCTTCGCCTACCTCAGCCTGTTCACCTTCGCCATGCTGATGCTGGTGACGGCGGACAACCTGGTGCAGATGTTCTTCGGATGGGAGGGGGTGGGCCTCGCCTCGTACCTGTTGATCGGGTTCTGGTTCAAGAAGCCCAGCGCCAGCGCCGCCGCGATCAAGGCCTTCGTGGTCAACCGGGTCGGCGACCTTGGCTTCATGCTCGGCATCTTCGGCACGTTCCTGGTGTTCAACACCGTCTCGATCCCCGAGATTCTGGTCCGCGCACCCAGCATGGCCGGATCGACGATCCATTTCCTGGGCATGGAATGGAGCACGATGACAATCCTGTGCGTGCTCCTGTTCATCGGGGCGATGGGCAAGTCGGCGCAATTGGGCCTCCACACCTGGCTGCCCGACGCGATGGAAGGTCCGACCCCGGTTTCGGCGCTGATCCACGCCGCGACAATGGTGACGGCGGGCGTGTTCATGGTTTGCCGCCTGTCGCCGATGTTCGCGGTCAGCCCGGCGGCGATGGCCTTCGTCACGGTGATCGGCGCCTGCACCCTGTTCTTCGCCGCGACGATCGGCACGACCCAGTGGGACATCAAGCGGGTGATCGCCTATTCGACCTGTTCGCAGCTGGGCTATATGTTCGTTGCCGCGGGCGTCGGCGCGCCGGGCGCGGCGATGTTCCACCTGTTCACCCACGCCTTCTTCAAGGCGCTGCTGTTCCTGGGCGCGGGCTCTGTGATCCACGCCATGCACCACGAACAGGACATGCGTTTCTATGGTGGGCTTTGGAAGAAGATCCCGTGGACGTTTGCCGCAATGATAGCCGGGACACTGGCGATCACCGGGGTCGGCCTGGTCGACGTGTTCGGCTTTGCCGGGTTCTATTCCAAGGATTCGATCCTCGAGGCGGCCTATGCCTCGGCCAGTGAAAGTGGGCGGTTCGGGTTCTACATGGGGATCATCGCCGCGCTGCTGACCAGCTTTTATTCGTGGCGGCTCGTCTTCCTGACCTTCTTCGGCAAGCCGCGCTGGGCCGCCTCGGAGCATGTCCAGCATGCCGTCCACGACGATCACCACGGACACGGCGATCATGCGCATGGCCACGGCCATCATGACGACGGCACCGCAGGATACCATCCGCATGAAAGCCCGCTGTCGATGCTGATCCCGCTGGGGCTGCTGTCGCTGGGCGCGATATTCGCTGGCGTGATCTTCAGCCACGCCTTCATAAGCGAAGGTTCGGGCGAGTTCTGGAAGGGCAGCGTCGCCTTTGCAGAGGAGCTGATCCACCACATGCACGGCGTGCCGACATGGGTGAAGTGGGCGCCGTTCGCGGTCATGCTCACCGGGTTCCTGACCGCCTGGCAGTTCTATATTCGCAGCCCCGGCACTCCGGCCAAGGTGGCGCAGCAGCTCGGCGGCCTGTACCGCTTCGTTTACAACAAGTGGTACTTCGACGAGCTCTACGACCGGATCTTCGTCAAGCCCGCCTTCTGGCTGGGCGAGAAGTTCTGGAAGTGGGGCGATATCGGCCTCATCGACCGTTTCGGCCCCAATGGCGCCGCCTGGATCGTGGCGCAGGGCAGCCGCGGGGCGCAGCGGTTCCAGACGGGCTACCTCTACAGTTATGCGCTGGTGATGCTGCTGGG
>JAGWUU010000071.1 GCA_028868335.1 Sphingomonadales bacterium
TTCACCGGCAGCAACGTCGGCGCGATGGGTTCGATGGATCTGGAAAACGGCAAGGTCGATGGCAACAAGCTGACCTGGTCGATGAAGATGACCGTGCCGATGCCGATGACGCTGGAAGGCGAAGCAACAGTCGATGGCGATACGCTGACCGGCTCGGTCAAGGCGGGCGCCTTCGGTTCGTTTCCGATGAACGGCACGCGCGAAGCCTGATCTCGGCGACGGCTAAGCAAACAGAACGGCGCCGGAAGCGATTCCGGCGCCGTTCCTGCATCAGTCATTCAAATGCTATTTCTTTTTCGCCGGGGCTCCCCCGGTTATCGCGAAGTCGAAAATCTTCGAACTCATCGCGCCCATTCCGGCCATTCCTGCACCGCCACCGGTGGTCACCTGAACCATGAAGCCGTACTGGCCGGATTCCAACTCGGCTTCGGGCTTGATTTCATAAACACCGGGTCTGATCTGCGACACGGTAAAGGGAATGCGGTCCTTGTCCATGACGCCGGCTTTTGCGCCGCCGATGTTGAACCTGCCCACTTTGGCTTCGCGCCGATCATCCTTTACCGTGAAACGAACCAGGCTGAATTCGTTCGGTGACGTGACCGCACCGGCGTTGAACACGCCCGAACTTCCCCCGCGATTGGCTTGGTCAAAGTAGAAATAGAAAGTTGGACGCGGCCTGGCCGCCTCGGCCCGGGCCGTCGATCCGGGAACGATCGCCTTGAAGCTCATCGAAGCAAGGCCGCCGGTCAGGGCATAGCCGAGAAATCCGCCCGTCTTGGTCTGATTGCTGGTCGTGGCGTCGATCCCGACCATCTTGGGTTGCGGTAGCCAATCGGCAAGCAGGTAAACGCCCGAAGCATGCGGCACCGCCGGGTCGGGAGAATCCGTCGAAAGGACTTCGCTGGCCAGCGCAGCCTTCCTGCTGGCGGCATCGATCATCGCCGCGATCACCGCACTCGACGCACCCTGCCCCTTAAGTGCGACCAACGCATTGGTTGAAGTGTCGTAATTCGCTTCGCTGCCCTTGATCTTTGCGATCACGGCTTCGTCACCCAATCCGATCTTGATGAGTTCGACGACGTTGGCGTTGTTCAAAGTTTCCGCGCAGGCGGGTTCAGCAAACGCCATCGCGGCCAGAATCGCCGCAGCAACATATTTCTTCATGTGCCCCCTAATCAACAAAACGGAAATTCGAATCAAACGCTGATCCTATCCCGTTGAAACTGTGTCGATTGGAATGGCCTGTTATGCAAGCCTGGCCTTGAGCACCTGGTTGACCAGCCCCGGGTTGCCCTTGCCCTGCATCGCCTTCATCGTCTGGCCGACGAAGAACCCGAACAGCGCTTCCTTGCCGCCCTTGTATTCGGCGACCTTGTCGGCGTTGGCGGCGAGGACCGCATCGACCGCGGCTTCGATCGCACCGGTGTCGGTGGTCTGCTTGAGGCCTTCGCGCTCGACGATCGCGGCGGCACCGTCGCCGCTTTCGAGCATCTTTTCGAGCACCTGCTTGGCGATGCTGCCCGAAATCGTGCCGTCGGCGACCAGCGCGAGCAGCTCTGCCCCGCCCGCGGCGGTGACCGGGCTGTCGGACAGGCTCTTGCCCAGCTTGTTGAGCGCGCCGAACAGTTCGGAGATCAGCCAGTTCGACGCCTGCTTGGCGACCTCGGCCTCGCTCTTACCCGCTTTCTTCGCGGTGGCGGTGAGCAGGCCCTCGAACCAGCGCGCGGTTTCGACGTCGGCGGTCAGCACCCCGGCGTTGTAGGCCGACAGACCCAGCGCGTTTTCATAGCGGTGGCGCTTGGCGTCGGGCAGCTCGGGCAGGCTGGCGCGGCATTCTTCAAGGAAGGCGTCGTCCAGCTCCAGCGGCAGCAGGTCGGGATCGGGGAAGTAGCGGTAATCGTGCGCGTCTTCCTTGCTGCGCATCGAGCGGGTGGTGTTCTTGTCGGGATCGTAGAGCCGGGTTTCCTGCACCACCTTGCCGCCGTCCTCGATCAGGTCGACCTGGCGGCGCGCCTCGCTTTCGACAACCGCCATGACGAAGCGCACCGAATTGACGTTCTTGGTTTCGGTGCGGGTGCCGAACTCCTCGCCCGGGCGGCGGACCGAGACGTTGACGTCGGCGCGCATCGAACCCTGGTCCATGTTGCCGTCGCACGAACCGACATAGCGCAGGATCGAACGCAGCTTGGACAGGTAGGCCCCGGCCTCGGCGGGCGAGCGCATGTCCGGGCGGCTGACGATCTCCATCAGCGCCACGCCCGAGCGGTTCAAATCGACATAGGACATCGTCGGGTGCTGATCGTGCATCAGCTTGCCCGCGTCCTGTTCGACGTGAATCCGCTCGATCCCGATGGTCTTGGTGCTGCCTTCGGGATCCTTTTCGTCAAGGATCACCTCCAGCGACCCTTCGCCAACAAGTGGGTGGTAGAGCTGGCTGATCTGATAGCCCTGCGGCAGGTCGGCGTAGAAGTAGTTCTTGCGGTCGAACCGCGACCACTTGTTGATCTTGGCCTGGATCGCCATGCCGGTACGCACCGCCTGGCGAATGCATTCGCGGTTGGGCACCGGCAGCATGCCGGGCATCGCCGCGTCGACCAGCGACACCTGCGTGTTCGGCTCCGCCCCGAACGCGGTTGCCGCGCCCGAAAACAGCTTGGAATTGGAGGTGACCTGCGCGTGGACCTCAAGGCCGATCACGACCTCCCACTCACCGGTTGCGCCCTGGATGCGATAGTTGCTCATTTCAAATCTTCCCAAGCTTCTTTGAAGACGGCGAACTTTTTGTCGTAACCAAAGCTCGCTCCTCGAACCGATTCATCTCCAAAAAATCGGATGCACCGCATGCCTTGTTCTGACTTCCTTGGAGAGCCATCCTTCTTCGGCTTGCTCACAAAGTCAGCATGATCGGCTTGTAAGCACTCGTAGAGAGCTGGTGTGGGTACAATGTAAATATCCCGTTCCCTCAAGCCTGCCCCAAGATCGACTATTACGGTCAGATCGTCATGATCCTGCTGGTCTAGGAAAATTGCTCCCGACTTCTTCACCGCCCAGATCGCACTGTGGTTTGAAGTCGTCTTGACACGAAGGCGGGTCGAACGCTTCGAACCATTCCAAAAGCAGGCAATATCAAAAGCCGGGTTGCCGCGATCTGCCCAATATGCATCAAATCCCCTGAAGAGCAGTTCGGCCATCACAAGATGTTCACCAACATTGCCCTTTGAGCTGCTCACCTTACCACCACCGCTCCGGCTTGGCCGAAAACGCCGCCCGTTGTTCGATCGCCAGTCCGGCGTTGAGCACGCCCTGCTCGTCGAACGGCTTGCCGACGATTTGCAGCCCGAGCGGCAGGCCCTCGCGGTTGAGGCCCGCCGGGACCGACATCGCCGGAAGCCCCGCAAGGCTGGCCGGAACCGCGAACACATCGTTGAGATACATCGCCAAAGGATCGCTGACCATGTCGCCCAGCCCAAACGCAGCAGTTGGCGTGGTGGGGGCAAGGATCACGTCGCACAAGGTGAAGGCGTTCCTGAAGTCCTGCGCAATCAGCGTGCGGACCTTCTGCGCCTGGGTGTAATAGGCATCATAGAAGCCCGCCGAGAGGACATAGGTGCCGATCATGATCCGGCGCTTGACCTCGGCCCCGAAGCCGTCGGCACGGGTCGCGGCGTACATGTCCTGAAGGTTCGCACCCTCGGGCAGGTCGCGCAGGCCGTAACGCACCCCGTCATAGCGGGCGAGGTTGGACGAGGCTTCGGCGGGCGCGATGATATAGTAGGCGGGCAGCGCGTACTTGGTATGCGGCAGCGAGACGTCGACCACCTCGACCCCGGCGTCCTTGAGCCAGGCGATCCCCTGGTCCCAGCTGGCGAGGACATCGGCGTCGGTGCCGTCCATGCGGTATTCGCGCGGGATGCCGACCTTCTTGCCCCTGAGATCGCCCGACAGGTTCGCTTCCCATTCGGGCACGGCCATGTCGAGGCTGGTCGCGTCCTTGGGATCGAACCCGGCCATAGCCTCAAGCATGATCGCGCAATCGGTGACGTCGCGCGCCATCGGCCCGGCCTGATCGAGACTGGAGGCAAAGGCAACGATGCCCCAGCGCGAACAGCGCCCGTAGGTCGGCTTGATCCCCGAAATGCCAGTGAAGGCGGCGGGCTGGCGGATCGAACCGCCGGTGTCAGTCCCGGTTGCCGCCGGGGCGAGCCGCGCAGCGACCGCCGCCGAGCTGCCGCCCGAGCTTCCGCCCGGCGCAAGCGGCGCGTTGCCGCCGTCGCTGCGCCGCCACGGCGAAATCACGTTGCCGAAATAGCTGGTCTCGTTCGACGAGCCCATCGCGAACTGGTCGAGGTTCAATTTGCCCAGCATCCCGGCGCCCGCGTCCCACAGCTTTGCGGAAACGGTGCTTTCGTATTCAGGCTTGAACCCTTCGAGGATATGGCTGGCCGCGGTGGTCTGCACGCCCTTGGTGGCGAACAGGTCCTTCATCCCGATCGGCACCCCGCCCATCTTGCCCAGCGGCTGCCCGGCGGCGCGGCGCGCGTCAGTGGCGCGGGCAGCATCGAGCGCGGCCTCAGGCGTGGCGACGATGAAGGCGTTGAGCGCAGCGGCCGCGGCGACGTTGGCGTTGAACGCCTCGGCCACTTCGAGCGCGGTGAAGCTGCCATCAGCCACGCCATCGCGGATCGCGGCGACGCCAAGTTCGGTAAGGTTGGTCATCACTCGATCACCTTGGGCACCGCGAAAAATCCGTGTTCGGCGGCCGGAGCATTGGCCAGCACCGCGTCGCGCACCCCGCCGCCGGTCAGCGGATCGGCGTCGATCACGTCGGCGCGCAGGCGCAGGTGATTTTCGATCACCGCGGTCATCGGCTCGACCCCGGAGACATCGACTTCGCCAAGCTGTTCGACCCAGGCGAGGATCCCGTTGAGTTCGGGGACCATCGCCGCGATTTCGGCCTCGCTCACCTTGATCCGGGCGAGCGAGGCAATCTTGGCCACGGTGGCGGTATCAACCGACATGGCATTCCTTCGCACTGATTTGGATGGGGCGCGCTAGCACCCCGGAATTACGGCTTCAAGCCAGACCTAACGCGGCAGCGGAATGCCCTGCGCGCCTTCGGGAATGCCCTCAGGCAAACCACGTGCTTCAGCACCGCCACGTTGTCCGCGCTGCGCTTGCTGGGCTTGCTGCATCTGCTGGATCATGGCCTGCTGCTGCTCTATCTCGGCTCGGCTCTTGAAGTCGATCAATTCAATGTCGAAATTCAGGTTGGAGCCACCGGGAATTTCGACTTGGCCGGTCTGCGGATTGCGCTGGTCCTGGGGGCCGTAGCCAAGGGCCGGGGGAATCTCGACCTTGTACTTGCCGCCCTTCTGCATCTTCAGAATGGCCTTCGAAAAGCCCGGTATCACGTGGCTCAGCTCCAGCGCGCCCTGCCCCTCGGGCTGGAACACCTTTCCGTTATCCAGCACACCCTTCATCTTGACGAGTACAACATCGTCCATGGTCGGCGAGGCGCCCTCGCCAGCCTTGACGGTTTGGACCCTGACACCCGAGGGCAGGCTTGCCCAGGCAAGGCCGCCTGCGGCAAGCACCGCTGCGGCAACACCCAGCCACAGCTTGCCGAGCGAGCCCTTGGCGATGGGCTGGAGCGGAACGCGGGTAATCTCGGTCATGCAGTCTTCCCTCTGTCGCGCAACAAAAAGGGCGCGGATTCGTCCGCGCCCTCTTGGCTCATCGCTCGCTTGGGTTCAAGCGAACTCGACGGGTCTTACTTGACGCCGTCGCGCTCCATCCGCTTGCGCTCCATCTTGCGGGCGCGGCGGACAGCGGCCGCCTTTTCGCGGGCGCGCTTTTCAGACGGCTTCTCGTAGTGGCGGCGCAGCTTCATCTCGCGGTACACGCCTTCACGCTGCAGCTTCTTCTTGAGCGCGCGCAGGGCCTGTTCGACATTGTTGTCGCGAACGAGAATTTGCATAAACCGAAACACCTCAACCTGATCAAAAAGGCGTTGCCCCGCTGCAAACCGGTGCGGGGACACCTTCAATGAAACCGAACGAAAAGCGGGCCGAATCCCACACGGGTCGGCTCGAACCGGCGGGCGGCTAACAGAGAGTCGGCCCCATGGCAAGCTTTTGCGTGCACATTTCGCGGAACTGGTCAGGTGCGACATACCCGGCTAAGGCTGCCCCATGAACCCGCCAACCTTCATGACTTCATCGCTCTATGTCGCCCTGGGCGGCGGGCTGGGCGCATGGCTGCGCTATCTTGTCAGCCGGTTCTGGCTTGCCACGATCGGTCCCATCGCCGCGTCGGCCTTCCCCTGGGCGACGCTGACGGTCAACCTCGCCGGGTCGATGGCGATGGGCATTCTGGCCGGCTGGCTGGCGCGGCACGGCCATGGGGGCGAGACGTGGCGGCTGCTGCTGGGCGTGGGCGTGCTGGGCGGTTTCACCACCTTTTCCGCCTTCAGCCTGGAACTGGTCAATTTCATCAATCGCGGGGCAACGGCGCAAGCTGCCCTCTATGGCGCCGGTTCGCTGGCGGGCGGGATTATCGGCCTTTTTGCCGGACTCTATGTGATGCGGGTGGTGGGATGACCCTTCGGCAGGCTCAAGACGAGCGGAGCGTTCGCCAGTTCACCGTCCGCGCCGACGATGACGGGGTGCGGCTGGACCGCTGGTTCAAGCGGCATCTGCCACAGATCGGCTTCGCGACGGTCAGCCGCTGGGCGCGCACCGGGCAGATCCGGGTTGATGGCAAGCGCGCCGACCCTGCCGACCGGCTGAGCGTCGGCCAGGTGCTGCGCGTCCCGCCCGGCGGTGAAACGCCAGAGCGCAAACCACGGGCGCGCAAGCCGCTGTCGCCGGAACAGATCGCGCTGGCCGAAGGCATGGTCATCGCCAAGAGCCCGGCTGCGCTGGTGCTCAACAAGCCGCCGGGACTGGCGACGCAGGGCGGCAGTGGCACCTACGCGCACGTTGACGGTCTGCTCGATGCATATGCTGACGAGGGCGAGCCTCGTCCCCGGCTGGTCCACAGGCTCGACAAGGATACCAGTGGGGTCCTGCTCATCGCCCGGACTCCTGGTAGTGCAGCCTATTTCTCCAAGCACTTCTCGGGCCGGTCGGCGCGCAAGATCTATTGGGCGCTGGTAATCGGCGTGCCCGAGATTGAGGACGGGCTGATCGAGCTGCCGCTAGGCAAACAGCCCGGCACCGGCGGCGAGAAGATGATGGTCGATGAAAGCGAGCATGGGCAAACGGCGCGCACCCGCTACCGCGTGCTTGATCATGCGGGCAACCGCGCCGCCTGGGTCGAGCTGCAACCGCTGACCGGGCGTACCCACCAGCTTCGCGTCCATATGGCGGCGATCGGCCATCCAATCGTCGGCGATGGAAAGTACGGCGGCCCGGATGCCTTCCTTTCCGGCACGATCAGCCGCAAGATGCACCTCCACGCCCGCCGCCTGCTGATAGAGCAGCCTGGCGATGCGAAGAAGATCGACGTCACCGCTGCTCTGCCCGAGCATTTCGCTGCGAGCATGGTCAGTCTCGGCTTTGATGAGGGCGATGGCGCCGCCCTGCCTGCCGCCCCACCTCCGCCGAACCGTGAGGTCAGGAAGGCCCAGGCAAAGGCTCATGCCAAGCAGTACCGCAAGGAGCGGCGCGGCGAACGGCGTAGCCGCGGGGCGGTGGAAGCACAGCCGACAAAGAAGCGCGGCCCGACCAAGGGCAAGGGTTCGCCCAAACCAACGACGGGTCGACCCAAGCGATGAGCGCTCTGGCCAAATCGGGCGGCGTAACACCCCCGACGCCAGCGGGAGGGGAGTGAGCCAATGCACCCCAACGCTGCCTTTCGTCATGCCGACCGGGCGCTGCTGGAAACGCTGATAGACGAAATCGGTTTTGGCATGGTCTTCACCCAGACCCCCGATGGACCGCGCGTTGCCCATGTCCCGCTGCTGTGGTCGGGCGCCCATGGCAACGGGGGCGTTGTCCAATTCCATCTGGCGCGCGGCAACGGGCTGACGCGCCACCTGGACGGCGCGAACGCGCTGGTCGTGATCAATGGGCCAGACGGCTATGTCAGCCCGCGATGGTACGCCGAAGACGATCAGGTTCCGACGTGGAACTATGTTGCGCTTGAACTGGAAGGACATGCGCGGCGGTTGGATGAGGATGGACTGCTCCGCCTTGTTTCTACCCTGTCCGACAAACACGAGGCGCAGATCGACGAGGGCGAAGCGTGGACGATGGACAAACTTTCACCGGCCCGGCTGCGCGGACTGATGGCCGGAATCGTGGGGTTCGAGATGGAAATCCAGGCATGGCGCGAAACGGTCAAGCTCAGCCAGAACAAGGATGCTGCCGACCGCGCGCGGCTTGCCGATGGACTTGAGGCGCAGGGCTCGCCAGCCATCGCCCAGTTGATGCGGATACTGGCGAAGTGACGATCCGGCTCGCAGTCTTCGATTGCGACGGCACGCTGGTCGATGGCCAGGCGGCGGTGTGTAATGCGATGGACGTCGCCTTTGCGGAGGTCGGCCTCGCCCTGCCCGATCGCCACTTTGTGCGCCGGGCGGTCGGCCTCAGTTTGCCGCAGGCGATTGGGCTGCTCCTGCCCGATGCCGACGATGCCCTGCGCGCCGCCGTCGATGCCGCCTATCGTAGCGCTTTTCGCCAATCGCGCGAGAGCGGTGCATTGATCGAACCGCTCTACGACGGGATCGCCGGGATGCTGTCCGCGCTCCATGCCAACGGCTGGATGCTGGGAGTCGCGACCGGCAAGAGCGATCGGGGCCTTGGGCACTGCCTCGCCACGCACGGCCTGACGCAACTGTTCACGACCTTGCAAACCGCCGACCGCCACCCGTCAAAACCACATCCGGCGATGCTCGAGGCGGCAATGGACGAAGCCCTCGCCTTGCCGGCAAACACCGTGATGATCGGCGATACCCAGTACGACATGGCAATGGCCCGCGTCGCGGGGGTCAGGGCAATCGGTGTCGATTGGGGCTATCACGCGCCGGACGAACTGCTCGCGGCGGGAGCCCAGGCCGTTGCGCGCGATCCGGCGCATTTGTTGGAGCTATTGTCATGACCGAGCCCGATCCGGCCAAAAGCAGATTCATCGCAATGCAATTCATCCGCCTAAGCGGCGCGGCATTCGCGCTGCTCGGCCTGCTGATCATCGCGCGAAAGATCGCCATGCCCGCGGCGGCCGGCTATGCTTTCGTGGCGGTCGGCATGTTCGACCTTCTCGTCATGCCAATGATCCTCGCCCGGCGTTGGCGGACACCGCCGCAATGAAGCGCTTTTATAAGGAAGCAACGGTTCGCGCTGTCTCTGGTGGCTGGCAGGTGTTCCTAGACGATCGCGGAATCAAGACGCAGGGCGGGCGGCCGCAGGTGACACCAACCGAGGCGCTGGCTGCGGCGCTGTCCACGGAATGGGCGGCTCAGGGCGAGGAGATCGATCCCGCACGCTTCGCGATGCGTGACATGGCCGACTTTGCGATCGATGTGGTGGCGCCCGATCGTGGCAAGGCGATCGACGGACTGCTGCGCTATGCCGAAACCGACACGCTATGTTACCGCGCCGAAGCGGGCGAGCCGTTGGCCGGGCGTCAGACCGAGTTGTGGGAACCGCTGCTCAAGGCCGCCGAAGCCCGCTGGGATGTCCATTTCGAACGCATAGACGGCATCATCCACCGGCCCCAGCCGGTCGCAACGCTTGCTCGGCTGCGCGCCGTTCTGGAACCCAGGGACGACTTTGTGCTGTCAGCGCTGACCACGCTGGCTTCACTCGCTGCATCGCTGACCGTCGCACTGGCCGCGACAGGCCCCGATGCCGACGCGGAGAAACTGTGGGCCGCAGCCAACCTCGAAGAAGACTGGCAGGCAGAACTGTGGGGCCAGGATGACGAGGCTGTAGCCCTGCGGAACAGGCGCTTCACCACTTTCGCAACGGCGATGAACTTCGCGCGGCTGTCGGAAGCGAGCTAGCGCCCGCGCCTAGCCAGTTGCCATCCACTCCGCAACCTGGCCTGCCACGGTATTCGCCGCCTCGTTTAGCGCCGCGCCGACAGTGGCCGCCTTGGGGGCAATGCCGCTGATCGTGCTTTCAAAGCGTCGTGCCGTTACCGTCCCATTGGGCGTGGTACGCAGCGCATCGAAGCGCACCATCACGGAGCGGCTGCGCGCATCATAGCCGAGATCGATCAGCCTGCCGCCGAGCCGCGTTCCTGTTGCCGGAACCGGCTGGTCATCCTCCAGCACCAGGCGCCCGCCCTTGGCGCGGAGCCGTTCGGCCAGCAGCGAACGGAACTGGCGGGCCGGCCGTTCGACCCAGGCGACGTCTTTGAGGTAGGCCACATCGACCGCATTGATCTGCACCGGCACGCGCTGCACCGCCAGGCGATTGTCCGTTTCCGGCTCCATTACCATCACCGCGTCACCCGGTTTGCCGGTGGCCGACGAACCTGCTGCGGCGGTTTCGCTGGGAACCAGCCTTAGCAGCATCGCCGGTGGCTTGGAGCTATCGACCAAACCGCCCAGGCATCCGCTCAACACCAGCGACAGCGCCGCCACCCCGACCAGCCGCCCACGTTTTGCCATGCCGTTCACTCCCTTGCTCATGGCTTGTAGTCCGGCAGCTTCTTGCCGCCGAGCACAGCGCCGGCGCCCTGGTCCTGGATCTTTTCGGTAATGTCGCGCAACGCCTTGGTGGTCGAGCGCAGGTCACGGATCGCCGCTTCCGCCGCCGGCAGCGTGGTTTCGTTGAGCTGCTTTGCGGCTGGGCGGGCATCGTTGAGCGTCGTCTGCAACTGATCGGCCGCCCCTTGCGCGGATTTGAGCGTGGCACGCAACGACTGGGCAAGGCTTGCCCCTTCGCCGTTGACCAGTTGGTCCGTGGAATTGGCGACCTTCTCGAACGAAGCGAGCGTGGTCCGCGCCTGAACCAGCGTGGTCTGCAGCTCCACCAACGAGCGTTCGAACTGCGGCGAGGTGTTCGCGAGATTGGCGGTCAGCCGATCGCTGTTGGACAGGATGTGTTGGATCGACTTCTGATTCTGGTCGGACAGCACCAGCGTCAGCCGTTCCGTCAGCGTCGCCAGCCGTTCCAGAAGAACCGGTGCGCTGTTGAGCAGTTCGCCAAGGCCCCCTCGCTTGGTTGGGATCACCGGCACCCCTTCCGGCCCGCGTTCGATCAGCGGCGGCGCACCCTTGGTCGCGCCTTCGAGCTGGATATTCGACACCCCGGTAAAGCTGCCTTGCATCGTCGCGGTCACGCCCTGAAGGATCGGAACGCCCTCGTCTATGGCAATCCGCACCCTTACGAAGCTGGGGTCCTTCTGCCACAGTTCGATCTTCTTGACCTGACCGACGGGCACGCCCGAAAAGGTCACACCCGATCCCTTCGACAAGCCATCTACCGACTGCTTGAAGAAGATGTCGTATTCGTGACGATTGCCCTCTCCAAGCCGGGCGATCCAGATCACGAAAGCGGCGATCAGCGCCAGCAAGGCCAGCGTGACAGCGCCCACCCAGACATGATTGGCCCTGGTTTCCATCGCCCCCTATTCCCCTGCTTGCCCGTTCTTGTCCATGCTCTTGGCAGCATGGCCGCCTTCCGCCGCCTCCGCCATTTCCCGGGTATCCTGCGCC
>JAGWUU010000072.1 GCA_028868335.1 Sphingomonadales bacterium
CGTCCGTCCGGCAACTGGAAGAAGTAGGCATAGGGGTGGTCAAACAACCGGGGAACCACGATGTGGCTGCCGCGCACCAGTCGCATCCCATAATCGGGCCTGTCACCGATCAGGCTTTCAACCGTCAGCACCGCCGGGCCTGCGGCGTTGACGAGGGCGCGGGCGCGAAAGGCCCCCGCTGGCGTCGCGATGGTCCAGCCATCCCCCTCGCGCCGCGCTCCCGTGACCGGAGTGCGGGTCAAAACCGTCGCACCGCGTTCGGCGGCGTCCCGGGCGTTGAGCACGACCAGCCGCGCATCGTCGACCCAGCCGTCGGAATATTCGAAGGCGGTTCCAAAACCGGGCTTGAGCGGCTTCCCTGCCGGGTGGCGCCGGAGATCGACGGTGCGTGTCGCCGGCAACAACCGGCGCCCGCCGATGTGATCGTAGAGAAACAGCCCCAGCCGCAGCAGCCACCGCGGGCGCAGTCCCTTCATGTAGGGCAGGACGAAGCGCAGCGGGTGAATGATATGGGGGGCGATCCGCCACAAAGCCTCACGCTCGGTCAGGGATTCGCGAACCAGGGCGAATTCGTAATGCTCAAGATAGCGCAGTCCGCCGTGAATCAGCTTGGTTGAAGCGGATGAGGTGCCGCAGGCGAGGTCCCCCGCCTCAAGCAGCAATACGCGCGCTCCCCGCCCCGCCGCATCGCGTGCGATTCCTGCCCCGTTGACGCCGCCGCCGATTACCGCAATGTCGAACTCTGTTTCCATTCCCCGCTTCCTAAGTCAGCCGACGGTCCCCAGCAATGAGCGAGCTTCCCCTACCCCCAACATCGCGCCCCCTGGGTGGGAGCGGCCTGTCGATTTCTCCGCTTGCCTGGGGGATGTGGCGGCTGGTGGACGAAGGTTGCGACGTCGGCGATACGGTGCGCCTGATCCATGCGGCGCTCGAATACGGGATCACGCTGCTCGACACAGCCGACATCTATGGCTTCGATGGCGCTGCGGGCTTCGGCGCCGCGGAGGAATTGCTTGGCCAGGCGTTGCGCCAAGATCCGGCTCTCAAGGGACGCTGCGTTGTCGCCACCAAGGGTGGGATTCGCCCGCCGATTCCTTACGACCAGTCGCCCGCCTACCTTGCCCACGCGATCGACGCCTCGTTGCAACGGCTTAGCGTGGAGCGGATCGACCTGTGGCAAATACACCGGCCTGACCTGCTGGCGCATCCCCAGGAAGTCGCTCGCGCGCTCGACGATGCGGTGGCAGCGGGAAAGATCGCCGCGCTGGGCGTGTCGAACTTCACGACTGCGCAGGTAGCCGCTCTCGGGGCGTTCCTTGGCACGCCGCTGGCGACCACCCAGCCCGAAATCAGCCCCATCAGGATCACCTGCATCGAAAATGGCGAGCTGGACCAGGCGATGCAGATCGGCCTTGTCCCCCTTGCCTGGTCGCCGCTTGCAGGTGGGCGGATTATCGCCCCGGAAACCGCGCGCGAGCGGGCTGTTGCCACCGCGCTCGATGCCGTTGCCAAGCCGCAGGGCGTCTCGCGCGCGGCCGCGGCCTATGGCTGGCTGATGGCCCATCCCGCCGGCATCGTACCGATCGTCGGCAGCCAGCGGCCAGAGCGGATTGCCGAGGCGGCCACGGCCCTCACCCTGCGCTGGACCCGGCAGGACTGGTACGCCGTGCTGATTGCGGCGCGCGGCGCGCCGCTGCCCTAGCGTCCGCTCAATGCGTGGGGTCGGCTATCGGGCGCGGTTGTCCCGGCCCGATCAGTCGCCGGAACAGCCGACCCTTTTCGCTGTAGAGCACCATCGCCAGCGCCGCCAAGCCGCAGAGCAGCAGCGCCCATGACAGCGGGCGCGCGGTTCCGTCATAGGCCTGGCCAACCAGAGCGCCCAGCAGCGAACCGCAGGCCATGCGCGTAAATGCCTGCAACGATGCGGCGGCCCCGGCAATGCGGGCAAAGGGCTGCAACGAGATCGAACCGAAATTCGCCCCGGTAAACCCGATCATCGCGCAATTGAGCGTCATCAACGGAATGAACTGCCACAGCGTCTCGTGCGGCTGGTGCGCGAACCACACTTGCAGCGCGGCAACGAAGATGAACGCGATCAACGCCGCGTGCGAAACCCGCCGCGCGCCGAAATGCTCGACGATCCGCGCGTTGGTCAGGTTGGCGACGGCGATGCCGCCGGCCATGACCGCAAACAGCAGCGGGAAGCGCGCGCCTGCGCCCATCTGTTCGGCGATAAGCTGTTGGGCCGAATTGATGTAGCCAAACAGCGCCCCGACAAGCAGCGCGCCGCCCATTACATAACCGAAGGCCGCGCGGTTGGTGGCCGCTTCCCACATGTTCGCACCGATGGCCCGCGCGTCGATTGCCTGGCGGAACTGGGGGTTGAGCGTTTCGGGCAATCGCAGGTAGGCCCAGATGCCGACGAGCAGCCCCATCACCGCCATGCCGCCGAAGATCCACCGCCAGCTCGCGACCAGCAGCACTGCCTGGCCGAAACTGGGCGCCAGCATCGGCACGATCATGAACACGACCGAGATCGTCGACATCGTTTTCGCCATGCCATCCCCGCTGAAGCGGTCGCGAATAATCGCTCCTGGCAGAACCGAGAGTCCGGCGGTGCACAGCGCCTGCACCGCGCGCAGCACCAGCAGCAGGGCAAAGTCACGCGCCAGGGCGCAGGCGACCGACAGGGCGATGTAACCGGCAAAGCAAGCAAACAGGACCGGCCGCCGTCCATAGCGATCAGCCAGCGATCCGGGCAGCAGCGATCCGATTCCGGCGAAGAACAGGAACAACCCGACGACAAGCTGTCGCCGGTTGGGGTCGGTGACGTGCAGCTCCGCGGCAATCTGCCCCAGCGCGGGCAGCATGGCATCGATGCACAGCGCCTGCAGCGCCATCATCATCGCCATCAGGGCAATGAACTCGCGCGGGCCGGCGCCAAAGCCGGAGGCGGTGGGATCGGCTGTTGGCATTTCCGGCTCATGGGAGAAACCGGTCCGGCGCGCCACCCCTATTCGTATGCATTCCGTCCAGAGCCTGACCGCGCTAAGCTTCGTGGCAATGGCCGACGACACCTCCGAAAGCGACGACGATGCTGCGGCGCCCGGCCTGCGCAAGGTGATCCATGTCGACATGGACGCCTTCTACGCCAGCGTCGAACAGCGCGACGATCCGGGCCTGCGCGGCAAGCCGGTCGCGGTCGGCGGCGACGGTCCACGCGGGGTGCTGTCAACCTGCAGCTATGAAGCGCGAAAGTACGGCTGCCGCTCGGCGATGCCTTCGATAACGGCAAGGCGGCTTTGCCCCGATCTGATTTTCCGCCGTCCGCGTTTTGCCGTCTATACCGAAATCTCCCGCCAGATCCGGGCGATCTTCCGCGATTACACCCCGCACGTCGAGCCGCTCAGCCTCGACGAGGCCTATCTCGACGTGACCGAGGACCTCAAGGGAATCGGCTCGGCCACCCGCATCGCCGAACTGATCCGCGAACGGATCCCCGCCGAAACGGGCCTGACCGCCAGCGCCGGGGTGTCGTACAACAAGTTCCTCGCAAAGCTCGCGAGCGATCAGAACAAGCCCGACGGTCTTTGCGTGATCCGCCCGGGCGAAGGTGCCGCCTTTGTCGCCGCCTTGCCGGTACGGCGCTTCTTCGGCATCGGCCCGCGCGGTGCGGAAAAAATGGCGGCCCTGGGAATCGAAACCGGAGCCGACCTCGCGGCAAGGGACATCACATTCCTGCGCGACCATTTCGGCAGCCAGGCCGACTATCTCTATCGCGCCGCGCGGGGGATCGACCTGCGCCGGGTCAAGGCCAACCGCGCACGCAAGTCGCTGGGGGCCGAGCGGACATTCGACAAGGACATCTCATCGGGATCGGCGCTGCGCGAAGTGCTTGAGCGGATCATCGCCATCACCTGGGACCGGATCGAATCGAGCGCCACGCGCGGGCGGACGGTGACACTGAAATTGAAGCACGCCGATTTCAGCAATCTCACCCGCGCCCGCTCGCTCGCCCAGCCGGTGGCCGACCGCGCTCAGTTCGCGGCATTGGCCCACGGCCTGCTCGACGAAGTGCTGCCCCTGGCCCAGCCGGTACGGCTGCTGGGACTGACCCTGTCGCACATCGACGGTGAGGATGAGGCTAGTCCGCCGCAGGTGGGAGGTGACGCGCAGCTTTCGCTGCTGTGATCCATTCCGGCAATCCGGCGACAAGGGCGGCGGCCATGTTCTCCGGCAAGGCGGCAGGATCGTGAAACACCGCCTCCATGATCTCGCGTCTGTCCGGGCGGAGTGTCCCAACCGCATCGCCGCAAACCAGGTGGACACGGTTGGTCGTCCCCGACAGCGGCTCGTCGATCTCGAGAAACAGGTGCGCGCGGGCAAGCGTGCAGCCAACCTCTTCGCGCAGTTCGCGCTGCGCGGCGGAAAGCGGCGGCTCACCCCGCGCCACGCCGCCACCGGGCAGCATCCAGCGTCCGCTGCCGTAGGAATGGCGAACCAGCAGGATCCGTTCATCCTCATCGAAGGCCAGTATCCGGCAACCGACCAGCAAGGGCTTGCGCAGCCGCCACCACCACAGCCTCAGCCGATGCGCCACGATCAGTGCGGCGCGGTGGAGCGGCGGCGGGATCAGGCGAAGCATGTCACCGGTTGGCGCGCGGCCTTCAGCACACGGGCAACGGGCAGATCATTCTTGCCCGCCACCGCCGCATCGAACACCGCGCGCTTGTCGGCGCCGCGAATGACAAACACCAGCGCATCGCTGTCCAGCAGTGCCGGAATGGTCAGGCTGAGCCGGGCAAATGGCGCTTCGGGAGGCAGGGGATCGGGCACAAGGCGCCGCACCGCCTGGGGGTCATCCGCCTGCGGGTCGGTGTTGGGGAACAACGAGGCGACGTGGCCGTCGCCGCCCATGCCCAGCCAGGTCAACGCGAAGTGCGGCGGCGTGGCTCCCTCCTCCAGCGCGACAACCCGCGCGCCCAAAGGTTCGAGCGCCGCCCGGATGCGCCCGACGTTGCTCGCCGGATTATCCTCGGGAACAATGCGGTCATCCCCCGGCCAAACCACGATCCGCGTCCAGTCGATTGTGCTCTTCTCCAAGCGGGCGAGGATCGGGAACGGAGTCGATCCGCCGGGAATGGTGATCGCCACCGGACCGGCGTGGCTCGACAACGCGGGTTGCAGGTGGGCTTCGAGCCAGTGGGCAACAGCTTCGTCGTCCGCATCGGGAATGATGGTGATGTTGGTCATGGGCTTGCGATAGCACCGCAGCAGGCATCACGAAACGGCTGCGCAATGCTATGCGGCAAGCGATCCCGGCTGGCTGGTTTCAGGACAGGCCGAGCGCGCGCACCGCTATGACCAGTGCGACCAGAATCAGAACCGAACCGATGGCGCGGCGCAGTCCGGCGAGATCGAGCGCCGTGATCTCCTCCGCGCCAAGCCACCCGGCGAGCGCCAGGGCCACGGCGGCAGTTCCGCCACCCATCGCCGCGAGCAGCGGGGCCTGGGTCGCAACCGCCAGTGCGAGTACGGCAAAGCGGGCCGCATCGGTCAACTGATGGGCGAACAGCACGAGCGCGAAGGCGCCAAGCGAATGTGTCGGCTCTGCGGGAACCGTGGTGCGCCGGGCGAACAGCATCTCCAGCCCCGCCCACGCCAGCGCAATCGCCGCGAACAGCATCCGCGCCTCGACGCCAAGCGAGGAGGCGATCAAGCGCGAAGCCCATGCCGCAACCGCGACGCTGGCGATGCCGGATACCAGCGCCACCAGCAGCAGGCCCGGCCGCCGCCCCTGCCGGGTAACCATGGTCGCGAGCAGGACCTGATCGCGCGCGCCGACGCCAACCAGCAGGACGATCACCAACGAGAAAAGCAGGGCGGCCATTGTTCGCGGTGGTCGCCGCCAATTCCCCGCGCGTCAAGCACCCGCCTGCGCACAATTCGGCAACGCGCCGTTAACTACGTGCCTACACGCAACCTTGAGCAAGCGCGGTGCATCCCGGCGTCATGCTTCGCGCCAAGACCCTTTGCACCCTTGTCCCTGCCCTGGCAGGCGGGGTCATCCTTGCCCAGCCGGCACAGGCGTCGCTGGGTGTCGCGACCTTGCCCATGGCGATCGCGGCCTCTGCCTTCGCCAATCCCGAGGCCTGCCCCACGGCGATCGCTCCCGCCGCCGGTATTACCGAAGTGCGGCCAGCCGGTCCGCAGCAGAGCAAGGCCGCCGCGCTGCTTGGCGGGCAGGTCAGCCAACTCGAGTTGATCCGCCAGCAGCAGGCCGGTGCCGTGGTCCAGCCCGCCGCGACGCTGGCGACGAACGGATCGCTGGTCCCCGCCGCCGGCCCCTCGTTCTCGCCCCCGGCATTCTCGCCACTGCCGCGTCTGGCCAATTGTTCAATCGGCTTCACCTCGGCGATCCGCCCGGTGCTGAGCCTGCCGCAGCTTTCCGCCGCGGTGCTTCAGCCGCTGCAACGCCCGACCAACTCGCCCGACGATTTCCTTGCCAGCAAGCGCCTGCCGATCCATCGCACCTCGTTCGACAAGGACTGGAACCGGGTCCGCAACAGCGGGCTGTCGGGCTCCTACGCCGCCTCGCTGCTCGCGATCGGCCAGTCAACGCCCGGCATGGCCAAGCTCGCGGCGGTCAACGCGTGGACCAATGCCAAGATCCGCTACGTCGAGGACCGCGACCAGTACGGCAAGGCCGACTACTGGGCCAGCGCCAGCGAGACGCTGCGCCGCGGCGCTGGCGACTGCGAAGACATCGCGATCGCCAAGATGCAACTGCTCGCCGCGCTCGGCGTACACCGCGACGCGATGTACCTCACCATCGCCCGCGACACCGTCCGCGCGGCCGACCACGCGCTGCTGATCGTGAAGATGGACGGCAAGGCCTGGCTGCTCGACAATGCGACCGATCGCGTGCTCGATGCCAGCGCCAGCTATGACTATCGGCCGATCGTCTCGTTCAGCGAGAACCATCGCTGGATTCACGGATATTGAACAGCGGTTAGACGGCTTTCAACGCTCTGTCAGTGCTTCGTCGAAGGCTTTCAGCACGGGCTTGAACAGGTAGGTCAGGATCGACTTGCGCCCGGTAATGATTTCCGCATCGCAGATCATTCCCGGCATGATCGGCAGGCGACGGCCGTTTTTCTCGATGTATGAACGGTCGGTCTCGATCGTCACGATGTAATAGGCTTGGCGCTCGTTCTCATCGTAGATCGAATCGGCACTGATGTTCTTCACCTGCCCGGTCAGCCCCCCATAAATCGAGAAATCATAAGCGGTTACCTTGACAACCGCGTGGTCGCCAACCTTGATGAAGGCAATGTCCTTGGGAGTCACCCGCGCCTCGATCAGCAGCTTGTCGCCCTGCGGCACGATCTGCATCACCTTCTCGCCAGCACCGACGAAACCACCCACCGTGTTGACCTTGACGTCGTTTACAAAGCCAGTGACCGGCGCGCGCAATTCGGTCGCGCTGCCCTTGATGGTCTGTTCGTTCACCGCGAGCTTGGTCGCCACCTCGCTGCGCTCATTCAGCGCCTGCTGGCGGAAATCGAAGCGCGCCGCGCTGAACTGGGCCTGGGCCTCCTGAATCGCCGCCTGCGCCCGCGCCGCGCCCTGTCGAGCGGCGGACAGGCGACCCTGGACATCCACGAGATCGCGCTGCGCGGTCAGCAGTTCAGTCTGCGGAATGACCTTCTTGGCGACCATCGGCGCAAGCGTGTCGACCTGCTGCTGGGCAAGCTTCACGCTGCCTTCCAGACTGGCGATCGTTGCCTGGCCTTCGGAAAGATCACGGCGGCGTTGTTCTATCTGCGCGGCAAGCGCGCTCTGCTTCGAGGCAGCGGTAGCGCGGCGAACCTCGGCAAGCTGGGCTTCCTCGGCACAGGCTGTGCCCGCGCCGCAGTTGGCGCCCGTACCGGTGCCCTCGCCCTGCAAACGCGCGGCGCGCGCCGTCAGCCGCTCGTTCTCGGCCTGAAGCTGACCCATCTGCGACTGCGACTGCGCATTCTCCAGTTGAACGAGCAGGTCGCCCTTCTTCACGAGCTGCCCCGGCCGGACCAGAATAGAGGCAATGGTGCTTGGTTCCGACGCCTGGATAAGCTGGACCTTGCTTGACGGGATAACCTTGCCCATGCCGCGCGTCACTTCGTCCACCCTGGCGATCGCCGCCCACGCGATCAGCAGCGCGAGTCCCACGGCGCAAACCGCGATCAGACGACGGTTGGCGTCCCAGCCGTGCCAGGTCGTGCGGAAATTCGAAAGGCTCATTTCGGTGCTGCCGCCCCCGCGACTTCGCCCACAGCGACCTGTCTGGCAGGCGCGGGAGCCGTGGGTGTCGTGACCGCGACCGCTTCCTTGAAGCGATTACCCATCGCAACCGGATCCGGGATCGACGGGCGCCAGGTCTTGGTCATGTCGATCCGCCCGCCCACGTCGTTGGCTGCGTGGCGATCCTTGACGTCGGGGGTTACCGTCAGGCCCGGCACGAAGGCCTCGGCGGGCACAGCCTGCCCATCGATCGACAGGCCATCTGCAAGCGCGCGTTCCCGCAACTGCGAGAAGTTGAGCGCCGGGATTCGTTCGGCGCCGGCATAGCGCCCGGTGAAGGCTCCCGCTGCCCCCCAGCTACCGCTGAAGCGATAGAAGATGTGTCGGCCGATCTGGGTGATCTTGCCAAACTCGAAGGCCCATTTCGGCAGGACATAGTCGGCGTGATAGAACGTCGCGGTGCCCACCGCCGGTTCGACGTAGCCAGCCAGCGCGGCGCGGGCCACGCCCTGCGCCTCTCGCCATGGCGCCGTGGCCGGGGTCCGCAGCAGGGCGCCATCGCAGGTGAAGCTGAACTGGCAACCCGTGCGCCGTTCCGCGCCCTGATAGACCACGCCGCACACGCTCTTGGGATAGGCGGGATGGCGCATCCGGTTGAGCACTACCTGCGCCACCGCTCGGCGACCCTCGATCGGCTCGTAGGCTGCCTCGTAGTAGATCGCCTGGGTCATGCACTTGAGCGCGGTCTGATAGGTTTCGTTCCTGGCCGCGGCGATGCCGAAGGCCTTCATATGTTCGAGCGGCAGGTTGAGCGCGGGAATGGCCGCGTTCTGCGTCTGCGCCGCCTGGCCTTCCACCAGGATCTGCGCCTTGCCGTCGACCGAGATGTCGGCAACGTTACCCGCGTTCACGAAGCTGGCGGTAGCCTGCGGCGCAGGAGCCTTGTCGCCTTCAGCGAAAGCCCGGCTGATCGGCTTGGCAGCGAACGACAGCGCCAGCGCCGCCAGCATCGCGACGATTGCCGCGATCAGCCAGTGCTCCGCCTCCCAGCGGCTGGCCGCCGCGCCTGCCTTGCCGGGTTCGCGAGGCATGGGCAGATCGAGAACGGTGGAAGTGTGCGTGGTCATGGCTTCAGCCCCACTCCGGCGGAGGAGATGATTTGATCCTTTGGACCGTCCGCCACAATGCGTCCCTTGTCGAGTACGATCAGGCGGTTGCAGATGGCAAAAAGTGCCGGTCGATGGGTCGAAATAACGAGTGTCTGCTCAGATGTCAGTGATTGGGACAGTCGTTCGACAAAGAGTTTCTCGGTCTGGCTGTCCATCGCGCCGGTCGGCTCGTCGAGGAACAGCAGCTTCGACGGGCGGACAAGGGCGCGGGCGAGCGCGAGGAAGCTGCGCTGCCCCCCCGAAAGGCGACTGCCGGATTCGCCCACGCCGCGATCAAACCCGCCCGCATCCTGCGAAAGGAACTGTTCGGCGCCGACGAAACGCAGCGATTCGATCAGCCGCTCGTCCGCGATCACGCCTGCGCCCAGGGCCAGGTTGTCCTTGATCGTACCCGAGAACAGGCTTGCGTCCTGGCCGACGAAGCGGAACGCATCGCGCAACTCCTGGGGACGGTACTGGCGGCTGTCGATCCCGTCGATCAGCATGGTCCCGCCGGTCGGCTGATAAAGACCGCACAACACGCGCCCCAGCGTCGACTTGCCCGAGGCAACGCGCCCGACGATCGCGATACGGTCGCCGGGACGGATCTCGAGATTGATGCCGGTCAGCGATTCCACCGATGCCTCGGGATAGGAGAATTCCAATCCTTCCAGCCTGATGTTGGCCGAACGAACGGAGGGTGTCAGCGATGCGCTGCCCATGCGGCGTTCGTCGGGCGCGTCCCACAGTTTCTGGATCGATTCGAGCGTTTGCTGGGCCTGTTGACCGCGTGTCAGCAAGAAGGCGAGCTGCCCCGCCGGGGCAAGCGAGCGCGACGACAGCATGACGATCGCCACGATCGCACCCATGGTGATCTTGCCGGCATCGAACAGGTAGTAGCCACCGACGATCAACGCGATGTTCGATACCTGCTGAAAGGTCGACGCGAGGCCGATCGCGGAAGTGCTGACGTCCTTGAGCCGTTGCTGCGAATGGGCGCCGAGTTCGGCCAGCTTGCGCCAGCGCCCGAGCATCGCCCCCTCGCCCGAGATCGACTTGAGCGTCTCTAGACCGGCGATCGATTCGACCAGGAGGGTCTGCTGAAGTCCGTGATCGGCCTGGGCCTCGCGCGCGGCATCGACGACCTGACCGCGCAAACGCAGGCCGATCAGCGCCATCACCGCCATGGCGATCAGCGGAACCAGTGCCAGCCAGCCCGCGATGTAGGCGATCAACGCCACGAACAGCGCCAGGAACGCCATGTCGATCATCAGCATGACCGTGGTTGAGGCGTAGAATTCGCGAACGATGGCGTATTCCGAGACACGCGCAACGAGATTGCCGGTATGGCCCTTGCGATCGGCCAGCGGCGCGGCGAGGATCTTCGAATAGATCTTCTGCGACAGCTTGAGATCGAGCTCGTGCCCAATCTCGTCCAGCACCGCCGAGCGGGCGCGGCGCAGCGCATATTCGATGGCGAAGGCGCCAAGTACGCCTACCGCCAGCACCCACAGCGTCGCCTGCGTCCGGTTGGGAATGACCCGATCATAGACGTTCATCGAAAACAGGGGCAGCGCCAGCGCCAGCAGATTGACGATCAGCGTCGCCACCCACACCGGCGCAAAGCGGCGGCGCATCTTGGCAACCTCGCTCCAGAACCAGTGGGTGCGTGCGCGCAACTCCCACGGCTGACCCGCATCGCGCAAGGCCGATGGATCGCCGAACACCGTGGCAATCCAGCCAGCATACTCGATCTCGACACCGGCAAGCGGCTCCCACTGGGTCTCGCCGCTCTCGGGGCGCCAGACCAGCGCATCACCGTCGCGCAGCTCGTGGACAATGGCGAGGCGGTCATCCGAAAGAGCCACCAGCGCCGGATAGCTCGCCGACCGGTGGGGCAGGCGTTTGGGACGCTGCGGATCGCAGTTGAGCCCCAGCACTTCGAGCGCAGGTTCCGCCTGGTGCAGCGGCAACCGTCCACGCCCGTCAAGCGCGAGCCCCGCAATCATCGCCGGCGAGAAGGGGACGCCGAAACGCTCCGCAAGCTGGGCCAATGCCGCGATCAGCGGATCGGCGGGCGGAGCAACGGTTTGAGGCCCATCGGCCATAGATTCGGTATCCCGGTTCAGGGTTGTCCCCGCCGCGATGGACGGGGACGGCATTTCCTCATCCGGGCCGTCGAGGCGGCCCGGTCACTCAGACCCTACTTGG